>JABDPQ010000197.1 GCA_013042695.1 Desulfobacterales bacterium
GTTTTCTGGCCTTTTCGTATTCACGCTCGTAAATGATCGTTCTCTGTGCAGGTAAGGCATCGTTCATCTCTGGCATGAATGCATGCGGAAGAGGTTTCTTGTGATGCTTGAAGCCAAGTGGAATTGTCGCCCTGATCGATTTCATTACCTGCTTCAGTTCGCTGCGATCGAGAAATTCAAGAGACGTTTTTACCGCACACATGCCACAGCCGATATCAACACCTACGGCATTGGGAATCACTTCATCTCTGGTAGCCAGAATTCCGCCAATCGGCATTCCATAGCCAAAGTGAGCATCAGGCATAATGGCAATATGATGGAAGGCAAACGGCAGGTTTGCGAGGTTTCTCGCCTGCTGCAGGGCACCTTCTTCCATATCGTCAAGCCAAAGCTTAATGGGGATATTTTCACTCGTGATTGTTGTCTGCATGGCACCTTCTCTGCGCAGTTGATGAATGATTATATTCAGCCAATCTGACAGTTGCGGAAGAAATCCAGACCTGCAATTGAGCTGCCAGATTCGCTCCATCTAAATACTCCTCTTATCATAGAAGAGTATAATACAGCAGACGGTAAAAACTAGATGAATCCTTTGACTGGCAACCTCTCTCTTGATTGCGTTTAAAAAGGTGGTTCCAACGTGAATTCACATGTTTGGCTGCTGCCTGGATGGGTGAAGGAGATAAATGCCGAATGGAGCAGCATTCTGTCACCATCTTCGCCATTTCCATATAAGAAATCACCGACGATTGGCACGCCGAGTCCCTGGTCGTGGGCGGCGTGAAGTCGCAGTTGGTGCGTTCGACCCGTAAGCGGAGTAAATTCAATCCGCGTCCTTCCGTTTTGCTCGGATAATTTATGCCAGAGGGTTATCCCTGATTTTCCATTGAGCGGATCAAGGACCTGATAGGGTCTGTTCTCTGGATCCAGGCGAAAGGCTAGCTCGATACTGCCAGCTTCAGCTGCAAGGCTGCCGTCCAGAATGGCAATGTAACGTTTGACGACCTTTCTATATTGGAACTGGCTGACGAGATGGCGGTGAGCGTGTTTGGTTCTGGCCAGCAGCATGATACCGGATGTGTGGAGATCAAGGCGGTGTACTGCCGGCTGTGCAGGTAGATCTGGGAAAAAAGACCGGGCCCGGGCTACCACACAGTCCTGCTTTTCAGGACCTTTTCCAGGTATGGACAAGAGGCCCCCAGGCTTGTTGATCACCAGAATATGGTCATCATGATGGATAACGTGCAACTTAACAGACATGACGTTTTATTTTCTTGTCTGCCCCACAAAGCAAAAAGCCCAGGAGCGGGCGGCATTTTTCGCTGCATGCCGGGTAAAATTGACCATGATTTCTGCTCTGTGATCGATTGTTTCTGCCAAAATAAAACTCCGCCAGAGAGAGCGGAGTAAGTCCTGAGAGAGCAGCATAATTGAGCAGTTTTGGCGCGCAACAATCTCCAAGGCCTGTCGGTTTGCTCATTGTGCTGCCTAAAAGATCAGTAAACGTTATAGTTTCGTCCCTGAAATTATGGAGTTTGTAGAGGGCATGAATCTCCTGCATCAGCTTCTGTGAGAGTTTTTTGCGGTTTTTATGAAAATTTAACCGAGAAGACGACATCGTTGGCGCCTGGCCGATTTCTCTGCTTATCGTTTTGATTTGACGTTCGACAGGATCATTGATGCGCCTGAAAACGTCCACATCAAAAAGCGGTGGTACCCAGCCATCTGCCAGCCAGCTGCCATTGTATTGACCGGAAAAAGAATAGAGCCACCTTGTGCAATTGTCTGGGGTAACACATTCAAGGACACCAAACATTTTACCGCGGGCTTCTGAAAAGAGCTTATCTGTCGAGAGCAGCGGTTCATGCAGCGTATTGTCTGAGCGCGCTATGGTTTTGTTCTGCTCAAGTTCTCTGAAAAGTTCCAATGCCTTGTTACGGGCATTGCCGAGGCCAAGAGAATGATTGGTCTGGCACCGAGTACAATATCCGAAACAGTTATGATCATAGGCGTCAGGCCGGGTAGTACGGTTTTTCATCGTCTCTCGGATCGAATCGGAGTATGCTCGGCTGTACATCGTTTTGATGTAACTTTTCATAACATCTATAACAGAAAGATATCAGATTATGCATAAGAACCCGTTTGCAGTGCTCACTCCCGATAACATCCTGACCTGTGTAGAGAACGCCCTTGGCTGTCGACTGCTCAATCTTTGCCGTCCCCACAGCAGTTATATAAACCGGGTATATGAACTGCAGAGGGAAGATGGCACCTTCTTTATTGCAAAATTTTTCCGGCCGGGTCGCTGGAGCAAAGAAGCCCTGCTGGAGGAATTAGCGTTTGTCCTCGATTGTGCGCAGAACGATATTACCGTCGTTGCTCCGATGCAGCAGGTCAATGGCAATTTCCTTGGCAGTTTCAATGGCATGCAATTCACCCTTTATCCTCGCTTTGGTGGAAGAGTGGTGGATGAATACTCTGATGAGCAATGGCTCGAACTTGGCCGTTTACTCGGCAGGGTGCATGGCGTGGGTTCAATGCGCCAGGCAATACATAGAAACCGGTTGCATCCCCAGCAGACAACGCGGTTGCATAGTGATTATATTCTTTCTCACAAGCTGATTACTGAAAATTTTGTGACCAAGTTCAAGCGAATTGTTGATGAGATTATCAATGAAATTTCTGTAGATTTTGAAAACCTGGAAACTATCAGGATTCATGGAGATTGTCATAGTGGAAATCTCATTTATCGTCCGGGAGAGTCTTTTGGAATCATTGATTTTGATGACATGGTCACCGGGCCGCCGGTTCAGGATATCTGGATGTTATTGCCCGGTCCCTTAGAAGATTCCCGGACAGAACTTTCTTTGCTGCTGGAGGGATACGAGACCTTTCGACCTTTCGATAGACGCACTTTGCGCATCATAGAATCTCTTCGGGCCATGCGGTTCATCCACTATATCTGTTGGTGCGGTTGGCAATTTGTTGAAGATGGAGAAACAAGAATTGATGATTCGTTTGGCTCATTTAGCTATTGGTCAAAGGAAATTGGTGATCTTGAGGACCAGCTTGAGATTGTAAAAAAGTCCCGTATTGGTTGATAATGGGGCTCGTTAGAAAAAGAACCTGGCAAGCTTCTGTCTAAAACCAAAATTATGTTTGAAACAAGTTTTGATGATTTTTCTGAAGTTGATACCATATTGAGCACTGAGGTTTGCCTGATCCTGATGACTGAGCTCAAGCGTGTATATGAGGTTGGTTTTTTTTCCGGCCAGACAAATAACATTACCCCTGTCAGGCACCGGCAGTTCGATAACTGAGCTAAAACAAGTTGCCAAGTCATTCTTTACGGCAATCATTCTCTTTCCATCTCCACTCCAGAGATTGAGGCTGAGGATACCGTTGGGCTTTAGGTTTTGAAGACAGAGTTTGAAAAAATCTGCACAATAAATTGAAGCAGACATGCCGCTGTGGTCAAAGGCATCGATGAGGATCAGATCATACGGAGGCTTGTCTTCACTGCGCCCAGCGACATAATCGTGCCCATCACAGCATTGAATGGCAATTTCAGGAGAGTCTGGAAGCTGGAAGTAGCCACGTGCAAGATCTATAATGTATTGGGAACTGTCGATTGCATCGATATGGCATAGAGGCAAGTGATGATGCAGAAAACCTACCATCGAGCCGGCTCCCAGACCAACCAGCAACACCTGTTCAGGAAAGCGGTTGAGCAGAAGGGCAGACATCATATGCTGCGTGTAGGAGAGAACAAGATCGTGGGGTGTAGAGCGATAAATAACCGATTGGAGAACATTTCCAGAGAAGTAAAGAGAACGTTGATCACCAGTGTCGATAACCTCAACCAGCGTGTTGCCACAGTGTCCTCGATGAACTATTTTTCCAGCCGGTCGTCCCATAATAACAAAAGTAAAAGTTTCATATAGCCAGATAGTACAGAATAGGCCCCCATCTTGTCAAAACGATAGCGAGAAAAGAAGACGAAAAACATTCGTCTGACTGCCTTGACTCCGAACCAGCCTTTCTGGCATACTAATCAGGAAGAAGTTCATCAGCATCTTTTTTTGGGAGGGTCTGCTTTTGTCTGAGAAAACGTCTGGATGTATCCTGGTTTTGGAAGATGAGGAGATGGTTAGCGAAATTGCTATTCAGATGCTCGAACATATTGGTTATGATGCTGTTCATGCTGTTGATGGAGTTGAAGCTATAGAGCTCTACCGTCAGAGACTTCTTTCTGGCGCGCCATTCACTGCGGTGATCATGGATCTCTCAATTCCGAATGGGGTTGGAGGGGCGGAAGCCGTAAAAGAGGTGCTTAAGATCGACCCGCACGCAAAAGTTATCGTTTCAAGCGGCTATACCCTCGATCCTGTGATGACTGATTATCAAAGTCATGGTTTTTCAGCCGCCATTGCCAAGCCCTTTAGTCTTGCTGATTTGTCTAAAGTCCTCAATAGTCTTTGTTGACGAAGGTTTCCTACCAACAATACCGCACCTCTTTCACCCTTGGAACCTGTCTGCTTTTACGTTTCCGATTTGTACCAGGTGGAGACAGAACGCTCTCATCTTTTAAACGGATAGTCAGAATGGTGTAAAAATGGTACTGTTCTACCCATTGTCTTATTAGAGAAAAAGCAGCTCATAGCAGCTGTTTATCTGTTTTATTCGGCAGGGTTCCTGATCGGTTTATTGCTATGATGCATCTGGTAAAAATAATCTCTGGAGGGCAGACAGGGGCAGATCAAGGTGCTCTTGACGGGGCTATTGCTTGTGCTTTTCCCCATGGCGGCGCTATTCCTGCCGGCAGAATGACGGAGGCTGGTCCCTTGCCGATGAGCTATACTATGGAGGAATTGGCTTCTCATCGATATATGGACAGGACCATTAAAAACGTCAAAGACGGTGATGGCACGCTCATACTGTCAAACTATCATCTAACCGGGGGATCGGCTCTAACCTATAAGACGGCTCGAAAGTTAACAAAACCTTGTCTTCATATTGATTTTAGCAACAAAGATATGATGCAGGCAGTCAAAATAGTGAATCGCTGGCTACAGGAACACCAGATTCAAATACTCAACGTTGCCGGACCGCGAGCCAGCTCAGACTCTGAAATCTATGGTCTTGCCCGAGAGCTGGTTGTTGCACTGCTGAGCAGGAAAAAGAGAAATCCGTGAGTCATCTTGAGCTGCCGGCAATAGATGCAGATCTGTGCGTCGCATGCAATGAATGTATTGGTGTCTGTCCGGACAGAATTCTGGAAACAGGGGTAGAGGGGGACATTGTCGTGCGTGATGAGCAGTGCATGCTCTGCGGGCATTGTCAGGCTGTCTGTCCCGTTGAAGCGATTGCTATTCCTGCGTTAACGAGTCATCTGGGGCTGCAAACCATTGATGAAGAACAGGTATCTGGGCTGCCCGGTGTCTCAACCGCAGCCCTCTTACAAGTGATGAGAGCGCGGCGCTCTTGCCGCTTATTCACCAACGATCCCGTTGAATTATCGCTTCTGGCCGATCTCGTCAAAATAGGCACCACGGCACCTTCGGGGACAAATAGTCAAGGGTGGCAGTTTGTCATCCTGCCAAAGCGGGCAGATGTCAAGCGGTTAGGAGAGGCAACAGCAGCATTTTATCGAGACTTGAACAAGAAGGCGGCAAATCCCTTATATCGTCTTATTTCACGTCTGGTCGCAGGCAAGAGCTTAAGTAACTATTACAAAAAATACTATGTAACCATTAAGCAGGGTATTGACGATTGGGATACTCATGGGGTGGACCGGCTTTTTCATGGTGCCTCGGCAGCTATTGTGGTTGCCGCCGATCAGTCAGCCAGTTGTCCGGCCGAAGATTCCTTGTTGGCTACCCAAAATATACTATTGGCTGCCCAATCCATGGGGCTGGGCACCTGTTTGATTGGATTTGTCGTTGAGGCTGCAAAAAGAGATAAGCGGATTCCGACATTGTTGCAGCTTGGAGATAATGAACATATCTATTCTGTAATTGCCTGTGGCTATTCAGCTGTAACATACAAGCGCGCTGCAGGAAGGAGGGTGGTAACACCCATAATCATAACCTGAGCAGTGAAGGTGAAATGCACGAAAAACTATCCGTTGTCCTCTATTCTTTCGGCTTCAAGCATGGTGTTCCCGTTGACGCTCATATGGTTTGGGATGTGCGGTTTCTACCAAATCCATATTGGCAGGAAGCGCTGCGGCCGTTGACCGGTCAAGAACAAAAGGTAGCCGATTATGTGATAAAAAGTGAGCAGGGAAAAACATTTCTGAAGCTGCTTGAGCCTCTCCTTGATTTTCTGATCGCAGAACATCGAGCCCAGGAAAAGAAACATCTCCGGCTGGCAATAGGCTGCACCGGAGGAAGACATCGTTCAGTTGCAATTGTAGAGGCGTTGCGCCATCATTTGCACCAAGAAGATGTAGACCTTACTTGCTTTCATCGGGATATCGAGCGAGTTGAGTAGGTTTGCGTAACACCTGAGTTCTTGCTGACAACCTTGCGGGGTTATGGCATTCGGGGCTGTGTGGCCACGATAATGATGGCGTAATAGCCAAAAACGCAAATGACTGCTGCAGCAATACACAATCCCAGCAATATGTAGACGAGCGTCACAAGAGATAAACGCAAACTAAACCTGGCAATACACAGTGATGATGCCCAGGCCACCCGGATGATTCCCGTTATAATGAACAGAGACCAAAACAGAATACTCCTGAGAATTTCGGTTATGTCCGAAACGAGTGTTCCATGAGAAATATGGTCTAGAGTGTGACGATTTTGCATGATTTCCAGCTTATAACATAAGTAATTACAGGTCAGTGAGCTGGTGCAATTGCAATTTAAGGACCATATTGACTCTTTTTGATACCACAAACGTCTACCCGGACTCCCCTCTGTTAAATTAAATACCTATAATCATATGTTAATTTCAACGTGTGCCCACTACTGCAAGGGATAATTTTTGTGTCATTCTCTGAAGACTTTTGCTGATTGAGTATGAGGGTTATTTGCTTAATTGTGTTGTTTAAAACACAATTTAAATCGGTGTAATTTTTACCCGACAGGGCTCCAATGTGGGTAAAAATTACCCGGATCAGTGCGGTTCTCGGTCTATTGAAAACGTAACTTAAATTTGTAAAGAATAATGATTACAAATTGTTATCGATTTATGCTCGCAACTGGCATGGCCGTTGCTTCAAATAAGGCAAACGGTGAGCGCCAAAAAGCGCAGAAAACTATCATACAAGGAGAACGAAAATGAAAAGACAAATTGTCATTGCAGCAGTAGTAGCAGGTATTGGACTGGCAGGATTATCCCAGGCTTATGCAGACTGGGGCAAACGTGGCGGTGGAGGAAATTACGCTAATTGTCCCCAATACCAAGGTCAAGCCTGGCAGCAGAACCAGATTGATCCGGCAGCTCAGGAGAAAATGGATGCTTTTATTAATGATACGCAGGACCTTCGAAAAGAAATGGCCATGAAACAGGCTGAAAAGCAGGCATTGATGCGAGGTGACAACCCTGATCCGGCCGCTCTGAGCCAGATTACTGGAGAGCTTTTCGATCTGCGCACAACGATGCGGCAGAAAGCTGAGGAAGCAGGTGTTACCCAATTTGTCGGACCGATGGGTGGCCGCGGTGGTGGCCCCGGGCTGCGTGGCCCAGGATGGAATGGGCAAACCAGAGGCAATATGATGGGCAACCCGGGTTTTCGTAACGGAAAATCCAGAGGAAACATGATGGGCAACCCTGGTTTTCGTGGTGCCAGCTTCTAAAAAAAATTGCTATTCCCTCTCTCATCGAGCCTGCCCGAGATCATACCTAAGATCGGGCAGGCTGTTTGATTTCCTTGCTTCACAATTCTCACCCGTAGATCTGCAGCGGAGTTTACGGTTTTTTTTTCTTGAGGGTATGATGAGCTTGCGTCAGAAGATCTGCCAGCATATCTGGAGAAAGCTCGTCTATTTTTGCTAGACCAGAGAAATCTACATGTGCAGCATGTGACCCGTTATTACCAGGAATCCAGGAAGAGCCTTTGCCGAGCATCGCATAGCGGTCCTGACTGTAGCTCCGCATTCCCCAGCCTCGATACAAGTTGTAGAGCCAAAGTACTACTCTGAGGTTTATATTTCCCGGTGCCTGATCCCATGGCGGCAGTATATCCCAGAGTTTGTCCGGCCTTCGGTAGCCGGTTTTTTCATAGAGCTCCTCTGACAATCGGGCAGCAATTGACGAGACGATGGACGTGTCATTGTTTTCAAGGTAGGAGAGCACCTTTAGGTGTTCGTCAAAATGATGAGGTTCCGATGCGCCCACACTGATGGTACAGACACCATGTTGCTGAAGGCAGTAGAGGTCATTGAAAAGCATTGGTGATAGCGGGGTGCACAGTTTAACGAGTTCCGGCGCTGGTGTGTGCAGATAGCCACCCTTATCTGAAGGGCTTATGATAAATACACCGATATCCTGGTCAGCGGCAAACTCAACAGCCCGCCTGTTGGCATCGAAAATATAATACCAGTGGATATTTGCGAATTCAAAGCCCTCATCTTCCTTGTGAGCCAGGGCCTGCAAGATGACTTCACAGGCACCATGACCGGAAAAGCCGACATGGCCGACGAGACCTTTATCCTGAAGCAAGCGGGCTGCGGCCAGACAGCCGTTTTTCCTGCAACTCTGCCATAACGAGCGGTGATCATTGATGCCGTGAATAGCCAGCAGATCGAGGTACGAAACCTGCAGACGTTCCATTGATAGTTTTACTTTTGCGAGAAATTCCTCTGGATCGTCACTTGGAGTCACCTTTGTTTGCAGAATGAATTCTTTTCTTGGAATTGTCCGCAGAATTGTTCCGAGCTGGCGCTCCGAGGATCCGTATCCATGTGCTGTTTCAATGTGATTGATGCCATTATCGAGCGCTTGCCTGAGAATGGCGGCAAGACTGTCTTGCGCACCAGCTGGAATGTTCGAGTTGGCACTATCCTGCCAGGAATGCATGCTTCTCATGCAGCCGAAACTAATGACCGGCATCGAGATTTCTGTTTTGCCAAAACGTTTGTAGATCATGAAAATTTTTGCCCGTTAACATAGAGGTAGCAATAAAAATGACGCATTTCCAGAATTATGATTATACTGGGCATTATAGATAGAAGTATGAAAATTGCTATGTTTACTCATGGATAGTCACTTTAATGGAGTGCATATATGAAGGTTATCACCGTTCCCTGTCTGTTTGATAATTACGCCTATATTATTGTAAATAGAAAAAGCGCTGAGGCTGCAGTGGTTGATCCATCAGAGGCCTGGCCGGTTATGCGTGAGCTGGACAAACGTGGCCTTGCACTAACGACGGTATTCTGTACGCATCACCACCATGACCATATTGGCGGTATTGATGATCTTCTAGAGGTTTATGATGATCTCAGAATAATCGGATTTGGTCAGGACCAGCAACGTATTCCCCTCATCACCGAGGCCCTGGAAGATGGTGGAGAGTTTTTTCTATGGGATACGAGGGGACAGCTGTATCATACCCCTGGACATACCACTAATTCGGTAGTTTATCACCTGGGCGATTGTCTATTCACTGGAGACACCATGTTCGGGGCAGGGTGCGGCAGGCTTTTCGAAGGAACGCCAAGACAAATGGCTGCTTCCCTGCAGCGTATTTCATCCTGCTCCCCACAGACGTCTCTCTATTTCGGCCATGAATATACAGCACTCAATTTACGTTTTGCAGCACTTTTGGAGCCTGATAACCAGGCAATTCAAGCTCGGCAGCAAAAAACAGAGCAGTATCGAGCCAGCAACGTGCCAACCAGTCCTTCATTGCTTGAAGAAGAGTTGCAGACCAATCCTTTTCTCAGGGTAACCGAGCCGAAACTTATGGCATATCTCAAAGAACATCATGCTCTTCAAGCAGATGACCCTGAGTCGGTATTTGCTCTTGTTCGCGAGCTGAGAAATACGTTTTCCTAAATGCTCTGCAAAAAATAGTTGCTGGTGATTTTACCGGTTTTCGCTGAAATCCTTGGCCACTATAATCTGATTGACCTGCTGGATATAATGGACTAGAAGTCTTGCCCATAGGGCGGTACCCTGAACATTTTTTCGACAGCAAAGGTCTGGAACAGAATTGTTTCGCTCGTAAGAGCGGACGGAGGAGACAGAGATGAAAAAACTCGTGGTTATACTATCGGCAGCATTATTCATCTATGGGCAGAACGCCGTGGCAGAAACCTATATGATTTCAGTGAATCAGTTCGTCGAACACCCTGCTCTTGATGCCGTACTCAAAGGAGTTCAGGACTATTTTAAAGACAACGGAGTAGATGCTCAATTCAAAGTGCATAACGCGCAAGCAAATATGGGTACCGCCACCCAGATTGGACAGCAGATGATCGGCGAGAAAGCCGACCTGCTTGTTGCCATTGCGACGCCGTCAGCTCAGGCAACGGCGCAGGCCTTGAAGAAAGCTCCAGCAGAGCTGAAACGACCGTTTCTCTTCACCGCGGTTACCGATCCAGTTGCAGCAGGCCTTGTCAGCGGCTTTGATCAGCCTACCGATTACATCACTGGAGTATCCGATTTGCTTCCTCTTGATAAACATCTGCAGATGGTGATGACGTTTAAACCTGATATCAAACGCCTGGGGGTGCTTTACAATGCAGGTGAGGCCAATTCTAAAGCAACGGTAGCGACATTGAAAGAATTGAGCCAAGAGTTCGGTTTTAAGGTAGTCGAGGCCACTGCCGCCAAGACGGCAGATGTCTATCCTGCGGCAAAAAGTCTGGTGGGCAAAGTTGATGCCGTTTTTATCCCGACGGATAATACCATAGTTTCAGCACTTGAATCCGTGCTCAAGGTAGGAACTCAAAATAAACTGCCCGTTTTTGCTGCAGATGTGGATTCGGTCGAAAGGGGTGCTGTGGCAGCAATGGGCTTCGATTACTACAAACATGGCTACCAGACAGGTGCAATGGCGAAAAAGGTGTTGGAAGGGACCAGTCCGGCAATGCTGCCCGTTGAATTTCAGAGTGATCTTCAACTGCAGATTAATCTCAAAGCTGCAGCAGCAGTGGGGGTGGAACCACCAACGGCCTTGATTGAACAGGCAACCAAAATTTATAAATAATCCGGATTCCTCGCTTCAATGACTTGGTATGCCGCACTCGGAGCTCTTGAACAGGGGCTTGTCTACGGGATTATGGTGATCGGGGTCTACTTGACCTTTCGTATCCTTGATTTTCCTGATTTAACCGTTGATGGCAGTCTTCCTCTTGGAGCAGCTCTATCTGCCGTGGCAATTACCAGCGGCATTAACCCGTATTTGTCACTTATTTTTGCAGCAGCAGGAGGATTTCTTGCCGGTGCGGTCACGGCAATACTGAATACCAAGTTCAAGATATTGCATCTGCTGGCCTCTATTCTGACAATGATCGCACTCTACTCGATCAATATCAGGATTATGGGAGGACCTAACATTGCCCTGATCGGTTCGGCAACGATTTTTGATCCGGTTATAAAACTTGGAGTTCCCGCTCACCTTGCCGGTCTGCTTATCTTCGGCGGTTTTGCAGTCATGGTCATGTCTCTTGTTATCTGGTTCTTAAAAACGGAGTTTGGGCAGGCAGTTCTTGCTACCGGCGACAATCCACAGATGATTGTCAGCCTGGGGGTTAATACCCATTTCATCATCATTGTTGGCGTCGGTCTTTCAAATGCACTGGTCTCTTTGAGTGGTGCTCTCATAGCACAAAACCAGGGTGCTGCCGATGTCGGCATGGGGATTGGCACAATTATCGCCGGCCTGGCCTCAGTTATTGTCGGTGAAACAATTTTTGGTTCTTCTTCGATTACCCGAGCGATTATTGCTGCCATTCTCGGTTCCACTGTTTATCGTCTGGCCATTGCCCTGGCACTTGGTCTTCAATGGGGAGATTTTTCGTTTAGTCCAAGCGATCTTAACCTGATCACAGCACTTCTCGTCATTGGCGCGCTGATCGCTCCAGGTATAAAAAAGAAGGTGCTGGCCAGATGATAACGCTTCAAGACTGCAGCAAATATTTTCATCGTGGCAGTGTAAATGAGGTACGGGCACTCAATACGATAAGTCTGCACATTGAAGAAGGTGATTTTACCACAATCATCGGCTCAAATGGTTCCGGTAAGTCGACTTTGCTCAACGCTCTTGCTGGAACTTTTTGGCTGGATAACGGTACCATTACCATCGGCGGCAATGAGGTTACCCGCTGGCCTGAATTCAAGCGGGCCCGTTTGATAGCCCGCGTGTTTCAGGATCCGTTGCTTGGTACCTGTCCTTCTGCAACAATTGAGCAGAACCTCGCCCTTGCTTTGAAACGAGGCAAGAGGCGCGGCTTTGGCCCCGGCGTTAAAACACGGGACCGTATAAGATTTACTGAGGAGTTGGAGAAAATTGGGCTTGGTTTGGAGGATAGAATGCAGGATCGGGTAGGGCTGTTGTCTGGCGGGCAGCGCCAGGCCCTGACGATGCTCATGGCTACCATGGTGCGGCCGGAAGTACTGCTGCTCGATGAGCATATTGCCGCACTTGACCCCAAGACAGCAAATCAGATCCTGACGCTTACCCATGAAATAATTTCCAACCAAAACCTGACGGCGCTCATGATCACCCACAATATGCGCCACGCAATTTCTTTTGGCAACCGTTTGATAATGCTGCATCAGGGCAGTATTATTCTCGACGTCTGTGGAAAGGAGAAAGAAAATCTTTCTGTTGAAGATCTGCTGCAGCAGTTCTACCGGGTGCAAGGTGAGGAGTTTGCAAACGATTCAATGTTGCTGGTCTGACTTTAAAATGCGAAAAATTACTATCAAAATCCAAAATTAATCTGGCACTTTACATCTTTTTTTTGAGTAGGTTGAAAATTGTCGGCTTCGTAACATAAGGAACCACTCTGCCGAAGTCTTCAGAAACGACATTTTAGACTATCCTCCCTTACGGTATCTCTCACGGGAGTGTTTGATTCACTGCAGAAGTTGATCTTCTGTCTGAAAAGCTGAGAGGCAAGCGGACTGAACGTTGTTTTTTGATTGGCATAGCAAGTTTTAAAACTTCAGATTTGTGCAGTCTTTAATGGTTTGACTATCGTGCACTATAACTAAAAAGGGGAAACCATCTTGAGATGGTTTCCCGTTGTCGAAAAGACTCAAACCTGTCAGTAAACGGGAAAACAAACCCCGATTACTCCCATAGATTAGTTTTCTTTTTCATTATGCAGCTTTAATTTCAATGGATTTAGGTTTTGCAGCTTCAGACTTTGGCAAGTGAAGTGCCAGTATCCCGTCTTTGAGTTCAGCATTTACTTTATTTACATCAATTGTTTGCGGAACTGAAAAAGCACGCTGATATTCTACATCTCCGAATTCTTCCCATTCAGCCGCTCCAACCTTTTCTAACATCCTGACTCCGGAAACAGTCAAGCGGCCATTATCAATGTTTATGGAGATGTCATCTTTCTGTACTCCTGGCATTTCGGCATGGAGCAGAATTTCATCTTCGTTCTCGTATATATCAACCAGTGGTGCTGCCTGACGAACATTTCTGGTTGATTCGACCATGTTTTGTTCTTTTTTTGTCAAATCTTTGCCGTCCATAACGTTCTCCTTTTGATCAATATCCAGTATTCTCAGGAATTGTAAATAAATGTTAGTTAATAGATATCTGCCGAGGTTTCGCTGCTTCTGATTTCGGCAGGGTAAGGACGAGAATACCGTCTTTAAGGGTTGCTGTGACTTTTCCAGAATCTACATCTGCAGGTAAGGTCAGGCTGCGCGTGAATGAAGCAGATCCGCGTTCACTGCGATGAACCCGGTATCCTTCAGGAGCGCTTATTTTTCTCGTTCCACTTATCTCGAGATAGTTACCCTGGATTTTTAAATCGATAGCATCTTTGGATACACCAGGGATCTCTGCGACCAATTCAAATTTTTCTCCCATATCAATGAGATTCGTTCTCGGGTAATTTCCCATAACAGACCAATCAGATCCATAGCCTACAGGCCTGTCAAAATTGCTGAAGACATTATCAAGCCGTCCTCTGAGCAGTCCCATTGTGTCTAGCATCCTGTCAATATCACTAATTTTTGCAAACATGACGTCCCTCCAATCTGCTGTTTTGTTGTTTTTGTCTAAAAATACATGCTGTCTCATGGACAATTAGCTGTTGTCTCACTTAGCCATAGAATAATTATGATTAAACATGTGTCAATAAAAAATGTAATAAATATTTTATAATAAAAATTACTAATAATTATTTACTTGATAAAGTAATAAATTTTGCTTATTCTTAAAAAAAAAGGAGGTTTTTATGGGAGAAAGCGATGCTATAGATCAAGAAACACTCAGATTAAATTCCTACCAGCTCAAAGGGAAGCAATCGGTCCGGGCAACTTTTAGGTTGTCTAATCAAATGATTGATCTGCTTAAGATTGCAGCAACCCACCTCGAGGTAAAGCAAAAATCACTTATCGATGAGTTGGTACAGAATCGGGAAACCCTTGACCGAGTCGTACTCGATTCACAAGGTGCTCCACAAAAAGAGACTGAGCGAAGACAGAAGACCTTTGTGTTGAGTAGAAACTCATTGGAATCACTCGACAAGATCTCAAATAAATATGATCTTTCCCGTGATTATCTGGTCGAGCTATGTATCGGCAGACTGGTTCCGTTTGTCGATTCTGAACAAGAAAAACATAAGCAAAGGAGGATGCTCATAAAAGACGCTGAGCACTACTTGGCAGACGGAAAGAAGTTGCTCGAGCAAGCTGATAAGATGCTTGGCCGTAGGGACAGGTTTCGGGCAAAGCTTGAAAAAATTGTTAATTACACGGAGCGAAATGTCACTGAAATGAGAAAGTTCGTCAAGGAGAAGAAAACACTGATGTATTGACTCGATTAATTTCGAGATGATCTGAGCAGTTTAAATTACCGATCATTGTTGAAATGAGTACACGGTCAGAAGGATCTAAAATGTCGAAAAATTATTATATCATTCTCGGTATACCCGCAACTTCGACACAAGAAGATATAAAGGGGGCATATCGGCGGCTAGCAAAAGAATATCACCCAGATTATTACGGGAAGAATCACTCACCCTTCCAAATCATTCAGGAGGCTTATTCTGTTTTGAGTGACCCGGTGAGACGTCAGGCATATGATCTTAGAAGGCAAACACAAAGGGTAGCGAGTCAGCATAAGATCAAGGTTGAACCGATGCGAAGTTATCCTACAGAAAAGCTGGAACCTCTCATATCTGATCAGGGACCGATCGATCTTGAAGAGACCATGTCAATACGTTCGTTTGAACGATACAAACCATCTTTTATCGTCACTTTAACAACTGAACAGGCCTTTCGTGGGGGACAGGTTCGGGTCAAAGTACCGGTGAAAATCCGCTGTCCAGATTGCAATGGATATGGTGGTGTCGGTTTTCATGAATGCTGGCGCTGCAGTGGTGCTGGGGTTATGAATGGCGAGTACCCTGTATTGATTGATTTTCCACCGGGAATATCAGATAACCAGGTGGTACAGTTTTCGCTGGAGCGTTACGGTATTTGCAATTTTTATTTAACCATAGGATTTAGGATCAGCAAAAATATATAGAAAAGCCTCCCTTTATCACTATGTATTTCCAGGAATGTTGATACCTCTTTGCCGATCAGGTAGAGAATGCTTTAAGACAATCCCGGAAGTGGCTGAAGTATACATAGATCATTATTAGTGACCCACTCAAAAAAATATTTGACAAAAACATATGTCTAACCGGTCTCATCCATTCAAACAAAATCGCTATTTTTGATTCTTCCTGAGCCCCCGGGATTAAGGTAATATACTTTGTTTGGTCAAATCAGATTAAAACCCAGAAGTAATGGTTGTTAGGCTGAGTAGCGGTTTTAATATTCTTAGATCAGGAGGTTTGGCCAGTCGAGCTCCCGGTAGGTATTATGCAGCAGGTGATCATCGTCAACGAGATTGATTTCCAGATTTGCAAAGGTCTTTTTTGCCGCAGGGATTACAGCAGAAGGCGGTGTTACCGTATCTTCAGAGCCGATGACTAGTAAAGACTGGCAGATGAGCGTCTGTGCAGGTGGTCGATAGCCCTCAAAATTTAAGGCCGGTGCCAGCATGATGAGTCGTTTTATCGTCTCTGGCTGCTCTTGTGCCAGGCAGGCCCCCATCAAGCCGCCAAAACTTGAGCCGACAATAATCAACTCGTTTAGGCCTGCTATGAGTTTTCGTGCGATTATCAGCCGTTCTGCAAGCGTGCCCTCGAAATCAGGCCGCAGCATCTCGGGGAAATGTTCAGCAAAAAAACGTCCTTTGGTGCCAAAGCCAGAAGAGTCGAGGCCGTGAAAAAAGATTGTTGTCATAACATTTCCTGTTCTTGATGTCTTTTGGCCAGTGTGATTTGCTATTGCCTGTAAAATGGTAATTTCTGCCATCTCAGAGATGAGATAATTAAGAGATAATCAGAAAGACCTGCCATGTAAACAGGAAAGGGGAAGAGCTTTTTTAGGGCTCTTCCCCTTGGAGGAAGGAATGCAGTGAGAGGAACTGGTTACTTAGTTTAGTTAATGGTTATTTGTTTTGGTTTTTGTTCTTCAGGTTTTTCTACCCGAAGTGTGAGTATACCGTCTTTATAGGTCGCATTAATGTGTTTTTCTGAAACCTCAAACGGCAGCTTAAACGTGCGCTCAAAGGTTCCGTAATACCGCTCTCTTCTGTATTTTCCTGCCTCCGTGTTTTTTTCATCGATAGTACGTTCACCGGCAAGTGTCAGTAATCGGTTATTAACATCCACTTTTATATTTTCTTTGTCTATACCTGGAAGCTCTGCCTCAAGGACCAGAACGTCATCCTCTTCATAGATATCGACTGATGGATAAAAACTGCCATTTGCCGAATCTTGATGATACCCAGAGAATGGCGTAAAAAAATCATCAAACAGCTTGTACGTCTTGTCAAAAGGCCTTCGTGCTAATCGTGGGCTCCATGTTGTGAGGTGCATTTTGTTTCTCCTTATAAATTTTTTAATTTTAATGTTTACCTCGTTGACTAAAATGGTAATAATATAATTATAAATGTCAATAAAATTAATATTACTTTTTCTAAAAAAATAGAATAGTAATTAGTTGTAGATTTGTTATGGAGAATATTATGGCAGATAGCGACAGGAAAAAGGTTAAAATCATGGTGGTTTCCGAGGCCTATTCGGCTGACCTGCGAGGCAGACAATCGGTACGTACAACATTTAAACTGTCGCCACGATATATTGATGCACTGAGTTTGCTGGCAGGGCAGCTTGGGATTAAGCAAAAATCTCTTTTTGACCATCTCATCGATGACACCCAGTCGCTCAGGGCGATAGCCGAAGAACTTCAAGTCCGGGGAACCTTGCGCGAAAATCGAATAGCGAAGACATTTGTTATTTCCAGAAGATCTCTTGAGAGTCTTGAACAAGTTTCAAAACGCTTTGAGACGCCTCGAGATGCCTTGGTTGAATTTTCGATTGAACGAATCTTGCCTCTGATTAATGAAGAAAAACGAAAGCATGAAAATAGGAAAATTCTCAGTGATTCGCTGGAAAAATTCATGCATCAGGGCCGAGAGTTGCTTCAAGAGGCAGACCAGCTTTTAGACAGGGAGGATCCTGTATTTGAAAAGATCCTGAACATGGTGGGTGCCGTGAAGTCCGGTTGCGATGAGATTGACGAGGTAATTGAAAAAGGAAAAAGGCTTGAGGAGTTTTAATAGAAGCCTTTTAGTTACCTCTTCTCATCTTCGTTATGCTGCTGCTGAGGCTTTGCATGCTTGAGAACTTTTGAGTCGTAATTGCAGTGCAGTAGTTTTTTTAAGACACCATGTATGAGCCGGTGCCGACTGCAATCAGATTGGCGTGATCATTATGCAGCTCAATTCGTGTTACAGCAACTTTGTTCCCGGTTCGAAGCGTGATTCCAGAGGAAGTGAATATCCGGCCAGAGCCCGGCCGCAAATAGTCAACACGCAGGTCAATCGTGCCAAGATTCTCAAGACTGGCTAGCTTTGTTTCAAGCGTTTCAGCTGCACGTTTTTCAGTGATGCCCATGAAGGCAGCAAGACCGCCGGTAACATCTATTACAGAGGAAATAACTCCACCATGTAGTGTTTTTCGGATATAGTTGCCAATCAAGTCATCTCGCATACGAAATTCAAGTTCCACTCGCTTGAAATCTATCGACTTGACCTTCAGTCCCAGCACTTTGTTGAAGGGCATTTTGTCGTTAAAAATTTCTTTGATGGCGGCAAATAGTTCAAAATTGTGCAACGAGTTTTCCATGCGTTCTCCTTAATTGATAAAACCTTATTTAACAGGATCATTCAGCGACCTTGCAGCGCCGACACAAGCTCTCTTCTCAAGATGATCGCCGTAAACAATCCTCTTTGATGCTGTTTATCAGATGTGGGTAGAGATGTAATCCAGGTTTATTCCCTAATCCAGATATTCCCTTGCGACAACATTTATCTCCGAGTTTTTTTCAAAATTTGCTGCGCAATGATTCGAGGCAACCGATGTTTTGCCTCACAACTGTTTTTTCCACGGTGCGGTCGCTTAATCTTCTGTTATTCTTTTGTTTCGTCAAAGTGTTAAATGGATTACATTTATTGGCTGTGGTAATTTTCGACACAACTGATTATTGGTTAACTGGTATTAGCAGAGGTTTTGGTAAGGGAGGTTCTTTCGCGCCGTGTATCAACCCGTTTATGGGGATGAAAATGAGGACTTTTGACGGAAGAACAACACTAGTGAGAAAAAAGTTATTGAAGGAGAATGAACATGAAACCACCTGTACGTATAGCTGTAACAGGAGCAGCTGGCCAGATCGCCTATTCACTTATTTTCCGGGTTGCTCATGGCGACATGCTTGGCCCTGATCAGCC
>JABDPQ010000199.1 GCA_013042695.1 Desulfobacterales bacterium
GACTTAGCCTACAGCTACAAACCAGGAAGCCGTTGGGTAGATAGTCACTGGATGAAGCTCAATGGGAAACGAGATAATTTCACAAGAGAAGATTTTTATACTTTTGAAAAATTAAGCCCTTTATTCAGCAAGCGGAAAATTGATCGGATAATTGATGAAATTAAAGAACATGTTTCAAAATGGCATAGCTTAGCCGTTGAGAACAGTGTGCCTAAATCATTGGTTAGATTAATAGAAACCAATTTACGCTTACGGCTTTAAGTATAACGGTAGCCACAACCGAGAAAGGAAAACTCCATATTATATAGAAACACCTCTCGTTAGAGTAGATGACAAGAGTGATTACCTTCGAGTGGCAATGTTAAATGCAAGCCTCAGTTGCTGGAATTACCTGATCAGGAACACTCTGAACGAGTGAATCAGGATAGTACGTGTGTTCATTCAAATGATGAAAGAAACCGATCCAGGAGGTGATGGGTGGGGTTTAGAGTTTTGGGTATAAGTAATATCAATTATGATCTTTTCACCTGCTGATAGATGAATTGCATGAAGGCCTTAACTCGGGCGGTATTTCTCAGATCTGGATGGGTAAGAATCCAGACGTTTCTATGACAATCATCCGGTAGTTCCATTATTTCCACCATCTGGCCATCTGATTGACCTACATAATGAGGCAGTGCAGCAATTCCCATGTCTTGCTGGGCAAATTTGAACAAGGTGGTCAGTTTGTCACTCGCCGCAACCACGCAGTGAGCAGGTACGTTTTTTTTTAGCCACAGGCTTGCTGAAAGGGTAGCTAAAGCCTCGTTTGGGAATAGAAAACGGTGGGATGGGAAGTCGTCAAATGTTGCCGGCAGCCCATATTTATCGACGTAGGGTTTTGAAGCGTAAAGACGAAAGTATATTGGGGCAAGTTTTCTTCCCACCATGAAGTCTGGTTGTATATTGACGGCGGGTATAACGATATCTGCTTCACGCTTGGTAAGGTTGGTGAAGCGGATCTGGATATCAAGATCGATCAGTATTTCGGGGTATAGTTCTTTAAAGACCTTTATATAGGGAGGAAGCCAGTAGTAACCTATGGTGTCGGTAGTGGATATTTTCAAATTGCCGCTCAACCGGATGTCTTTGCCCAGGAGTTTACGCTGAATATCAAACATCTGATCTTCGATCTGCTGCACCGTGCTGAAAATTTCCTCTCCAGCCTCGGTAAGGACGCATCCTTTTCGAGTTCGATCGAATAATCGAACATTCAACCGATTTTCAAGGCTGTTGATACGGCGAAATACCGTTGAGTGGTTAACGCCAAGTTCACGGGCCGCAGCGTTGAGATTTCCACGATCAGCAACCTTGAGAAAGTATTGAAATTGATTCCAATCCATTTGGTTTTGCAAAATTGCAGATTAAAATTGCATTAATAGGGTGTTGATTTGCATATAATCAATACAAACAATAAGAGTCAAGAGCATTTTGGGCCATAGATAGTTACACTAGAATCGAATTCACAATGACCGATAATGCTACGCAGAGAACTGGAACAACTATACTTCGGGTTTGACTGAATAAATGTTCCGTAAAATGACAAAGAGGGAAAATCATGAGAATCTTGCAACTTCTGGCTGTAACTGCCATAGCGACAATAGTCTTGGCAACCTCGGCATTCAGTGCGGCGCCAACCTGGAATCTGGACAAAGCTCACTCCAATATCTATTTCAGTATCGATCACATTTTTTCAAAAGTTAACGGTCAATTCAATGAGTTCACTACAGATATTGCCTTCGATCCGGAAGACCTTGCCGGTAGTAAATTCGAATTTGAGATTCAGGTTAGTTCCATCGATACAAACATCGGCAAAAGAGACAAACATCTCCAGTCAGACGATTTCTTTGATGCTGGCGGGTTTCCAATAATGACCTTTAAGTCATTCAAAATTTCTGACAAAGGAAACGGAATATACGATGTGGCAGGTACCCTTACAATAAAAGAGAAGGATTATAATCTGACCCTGCCGTTCAAATTAGAAGGGATCAAAGAACATCCAGCGAAGAAAGGAACCAACGTGGCGGGATTCAATGGCCGGGTTACCATCGATCGATTGGCGCATGGTGTCGGAGCAGGAAAATTCTACGACATGGGTGTCGTCGGTAAAGAAGTCGACGTTTTTGTGAGCCTTGAATTACTGAGCAATTGACGGGCACTAGCAATGCGGGATGACCGGTCAGAGCGATGGGCCGCTGTCTAGGGTTTTGCATATTTCACTGGAACTTTCTTCAGGTTAACCTTGATTATACCAGAGAGTAATTTGCAAAAGTAGTTTGACATTCAAAATACTTGACCTTCGATATTGTTTTAGTAATATCCATAAAATCTTATTCGGAGGCAGTTTAAATGGAAGTTGAAGCACTTTTAGCAGCAGCAATACAATCGAGCTTCATGCTCGGTCTTATCC
>JABDPQ010000204.1 GCA_013042695.1 Desulfobacterales bacterium
GAGTATTGTCAGCAGAGTAGGGCAGGGCAAAGCCCAGAGAATGATTTCGACGTGGATTCCTGGCATTATGGCGAGGCAAATAGACTTGAAGAGGCCGTCCTGATATCTCACAATTGGGATTTAATTAGGCGTGTAATGTGGAACTACGTCGGAATTGTGCGAACAGTTAAAAGACTAGAACTTGCAAAAAAGAGGTTGACAGATATTTCAGAAGAAATCGAAGAGCACTATAGAGCATATTACGTTTCGGATCATATGGTTGAATTAAGAAATATTTCGCATGTTTCGCTAATGATTGTAGAATGTGCATTAATGCGAAAAGAATCTCGAGGGCTGCATTACTGTCTTGATTATCGTAAGAAAAAAGAAGGTGATCGTTATTGGCAAACATTACAGCGATTGCCGAACGGTGTTCCCTGGCAATTTCGTGGAGAAAAAATAAGTTTTAAAAATAATATCAAATAGTTGTTTTCGTTTTCAACAGATTAAGCAGTTTGTAATAGATCATCAGTAATTTCAGGTTGCAAAAGAGCTCATTGACAGCCGGATTTCTTACCACATTGGCATGCAAAAAGCCATAGCCAGATCTTCTCGGCAAAATGATCTTGATCCAATAGCTGTTGGCGGGTTTAAATGATTTTATAAAATGAAATTTTCTCTCACCTTCCGAGAAATAATTCGTTTAATATTTCAGAGTTTTTACCGATTCTGTAAACGATTTGTCTCTTACATACAAAACGATTACTATCCAATCTATTGCTGGTATAATAGAGCGTGCGTTAAAAATCAGCTCATTATGCTGACTCGCTTCTTCCGCTTCTCTACTATCTTTTGTATGCAATAATTCATCAGCAGAATTATTGTGTAAAATAGCTGGTTTCATCACTATGTTGGAATAAAAGTTATGAGTAATTCTCGCTATTACCTGATAATGATGGCCTTTTTTTTAGGTCTCGTGGCGGCGGTATGTGCCCTTCTGTTTGTTCCGCTTAAAGCTGCCTTTATGGCTAATTGGGGGTTTAATTCAGTTATTGTTGGTGTACTGGTCATTGGTATTTTGCTCAATGTCCGTCGAGTGCTTGTACTCGAACCCGAGATTAACTGGATGAAAATTTTCCGCACCGGTACTTCCGGGCTGTCCGTTGCCGAAAGTCCACAATTGCTGAAACCTCTGGCTAAACATCTCGAAGGAATGCATCGAGATCGCTTTAGCTTATCGGCCTTGTCGCTGCGAACAGTCCTTGAGGGTATTCAAGGTCGTTTGGATGAATCCCGTGAAATTTCTCGCTATATTATTGGCTTGCTTGTTTTCCTTGGTCTGCTTGGCACCTTCTGGGGCTTGCTCGGCACGATTGGGGCAGTTAGTGGCATAATCGGAGGTCTTGATGTGGGGGACAGGGATTTTAACCTGATGTTTCAAACCCTCAAAGCAGGGCTGCAGCAACCGCTTCAAGGGATGGGGACCGCATTCAGTTCTTCGTTGTTTGGTTTGGGAGGATCACTCGTTCTCGGCTTTATCGATATTCAGGCAAACCATGCACAGAACCGCTTTTTCAACGAGCTTGAGGAGTGGCTTTCAGGCGTCACCCAACTGGTTGATCGGACATCCAAAGCAGGGCTCGAAGATGCAGTTTCATATCCACATTCAGAAATGGCAGCCAATCATTTTGAAATTTTGATAGAGGAATTGCGGGCAACCAATCAGCATATGGAGGATCTGCTCAGTAAAAAAGCCCGTGATTCGGCTTCAGACCAGGCCGCTCAGAAAAACGGCGATGAGGGGTAATCATGGCTGGTAATTCTCGCTTCTCAAATCAATCCACAAGTATCTGGCCAGGATATGTCGATGTGCTTTCGGCTTTGCTGATGGTGGTAATTTTTGTCTTACTGATCTTTACGTTTTCACAGTTTATTCTCGGCCATATCATCACTGATCAAAGTAGTGAGCTTGAGAATTTACACAGTCAAATAGCTGAAATATCAAAACTTCTTGGGCTCGAGCGACAGCAGAATTCAGTTTTGGCCGAGAAAATATCAACTCTCTCCGGCCAGGTTGAAAATTTGACCATCGAGCGAGCAGATTTGCAGGATGAGGTGGAGGATCTCAATTTACGAAGAATCGAAGATCGAGAAAACCTGGAGATGCACCTGAGAAATATAGCCAGTCTCCAACAGGACATTCAGGCATTGCAAACCATGCGTCAAGAGCTCGAGGAGAAAATTGCCAAGGCAGCAACGAGATTAGGTATAGAGCAGCGATTGAGCAGTTCGCTCAGAGATCGCAGCAAAGCATTGCAGACTCGACTGGCAAGTGAAGAGGATAGAACATTTTTAGCTCAAAAAGATATCGAACAGCGTGACATACGAATTCAGGCATTATCTGCCTTAATAGGTGAGCAACAGGATAACCTTGCTAACCAAAGACGTATGACCGCCGATGCCAGGGCTGAAATCGCTCTTCTTAATAGTAAAATTCAACTATTGAGCAGTCAGTTGGCAGAGATTAATAGCGCTTTGAGTCAATCGGAAGCGGCCCGATCGGAGCAGGAGCAGGAGATCCTTGACCTTGGTGAACGCTTGAATATTGAACTCGCAAGGCGTGTTAATGATCTGGAGCGATACCGATCTGATTTTTTTGGTCGGTTACGGGAAATACTTGGTGATAATCCTGTTATTAGCATCGAGGGAGACCGTTTTCTGCTGCAGGCTGAGTTATTATTTGCCTCAGGAACGGCTCAATTAGAGGATCAGGGTAAGGCTCAATTACAAGAGTTGGCAGAACTTATTGTCAGCCTGATACCGATGATCCCTGACGATTTGGCATGGATATTGAGGGTTGACGGGCATACTGATCGTGTGCCGATCCAATCCTCACGTTTTGCCTCAAATTGGGAGCTATCGATGGCCCGGGCGGTATCTGTCGTCCGGTATCTCGCCAGCCAGGGGGTTCCTGAAAAAAGAATGGCTGCAGCTGGATTCAGTAAGTTTCATCCCATTGATCGTGCAGACACCCCAGGGGCCTATCGCAAAAACCGCCGCATAGAAATTAAGCTTACCTCTCGTTGAGTAAGAAACATACATGAGCGGATGAAAAGCGATGAAGTCAATTAGTCAGTTAAGCATATAATTAAATAATTAAACGCATAAGGTGACAGCAACCAAACACCTTGTAAGTTTCAGTAAAAACAACATAATATCAATTTGTTTAGTTGTTTTAAGGGTGGGGTTGGTATATGACGTTCTGCTGAAGGCAGATTCCTACCTTTTTTGCATTTAAACAGTTCTTGCAAGTGGTTCACCGATAAAATTCCAGTAGGGGAGCGCTACAAACAGTGCCACGATAATGGCAACTATTGTCATCAGACAGCCAAACCAGAAAATTTCGGCTGCACTCAGATGACCACGCTCATAGACCACCAGCGATGAGGCGCTTTGGGCTGGATAATAGAGAACTGCATCCCCGGCTATCATCACCAGAAGACCGCAGACAACGGGGTTTAGACTTGTCAGCATTGCTATGGCCATGGCAACAGGGATACTGATCGACAAAAATCCGGTGATATTGGGAATCAATAGCCGAACCGGTGGTGCTGCGAGCAGTAATACAACCACCACCAATAATGGCGAGTCGGACAGAACGGGCAACCTGCCGACGATGAGCTGGGCCAGCCATGAACCGGCGCCACTGTTGATCAGCGCGCTTGCCAGAGACATCGAGGCAGCAATAACAAAAAAATTATTCCAGCCAAGACCGCTCTCAAATTCCCGCCAGCTCATCACTCCGATGCCCGGGGCCAGTAGGCACATCCAAGCGAGTATTGCCGGTATTGCCGGATCCAAATGATGAAATGAATCGCTTAACCAGAGAAATGATGCGGCCAGCGTGATGACGATCGTACGGATCTCTGCTCCCGTGAGCGGCTGAGAAACGCTATTCGGAACCTCAGCCATGTGAAGTGCAAAGCCTTTTTTATAGATCACAAAGATCAGGCCAGCACCAATCAGCAGGAGCGCAAGGTAGGGAATCAGCATCATCACCAGCCAGCGGCTCCAGGACATGCCGCCTATGAGTGCTGCCGCCACAACAGGGGTTATTCCCCCAGTCAGAATTGCGGTAGATGCCAACCGATTGATAGAATTTAAGGCCATCATAATAGCTTTTGAAAGCGCCGATTCTTTTGGCACCTGACTCAGTGATAGAGCTTGTTCATAGACATGAACCAGAATTCCGGTTCGGACTGTTGCCGATGGCAGCAAGAGTGTCAAGAGTGGAAAGGCAAGCAGTAGATGAGCGTAAAGAGCACGCGGGCGACCCCGACATTGTCGTAGAAAAAACCGGGCAATTCTCTCGGCCAGACCGCATTTCTGAACGGCCAGGCCGATGGTTAATACCGCGATTAAAAAATAGGGAACAGGCTGAGCAAAACCAACGAGGGCATCTCCCAGGGTCTCTACACCTCTTGAGAACATCAGCAGCACGACTGTCAGCATCGAAGTAACGCCCATCGGCAGGAGTTCGGTACCCCAGAGCCCGATGGCGATAACAGCAACTCCCAAAACCCGTTGGCCGGCAACAGAAAGACCGGTTGGCGGCTCTATCGACATGAAGAGCAGAGAGGCCAAGATGGTTGCTGCCATAACGACAAATGCTGATTGAGCAGGTTTTTTTACCTGGCGTGGCGTCATTGTTGTTTTCACCCAATGAGCATGGGCCCCTAACGGTGATCGTTACATCGGTGCAAGAATAAGCAGCAAGTGGTCGAAAAACAACGCGTCCTGAAGAGCATGCAGCATTGCCCAGGCTATAAACCTAACCAAGACCAAAAGATTTTACCAGCGATAGTCCCTGCTATTGCCAATAACATAGGCAAACTGTCAGGTTTAAAACACATCTATTCATGGTATGGTAACCAACCGACAGGCGTTGAAGCTCAAAGTTCAGTAGAGTTCAGACTCTTTTCATTCAGGTGAGAACCAATGGATAGCATTACCATGAGCATAGATGAAGCGCTGGCGCTTTGCCAAAAGGCATTGGTTGCTTCTGGGACAGAAGAAAAAAACGCTCAACTCGTCGCTGGGGCGCTGTTGCGTGCAGAAGCAGAAGGGCAGAAAGGCCATGGGCTTTCCCGGGTACCATCGTATTGTGCACAGGTCCGGACCGGCAAGGTAAATGGCCGGGCTGTTCCTGTCGTAGAGGATATAAAGCCAGGGCTGGTGCGAGTAGATGCCGGGTTTGGCTTTGCCTATCCGGCAATCGAGCTTGCTTTGCCAGAGCTCGCTGCTCGGGCAAAAACTGTTGGTATTGCGGCGGCTGCAATTTACCACTCGCACCATTTTGGCGTGGCCGGTCACCCGTGTGAGGATCTGGCCCAAAAAGATCTTCTGGCCTTTGTCTACGGTAATACGCCAAGCGCCCTGGCGCCAGCAGGAGCAAAAAAGAAGGTGCTGGGTACTAACCCGATAGCCTTTGGCGCGCCGCAAGCCGGAGCTCCGCTGATAATTGATTTTGCCGTATCAACCGTTGCCAGGGGTAAAATTATGGCTGCCAAACAGGCAGGGAAAAATATCCCGGAAGGGTGGGCGCTTGGACCTAATGGAAAGCCAACCACAGATGCAGATGAAGCGCTTCGCGGTTCCATGGTGCCCATAGGCGGGGTTAAAGGGGCTGCGCTGGCGTTGCTCGTAGAGGTTATGTCCGCGTGTCTTGCCGGAGCAGCGCTCGGGGTTGAGGCAAGTTCTCTCTTTGATCCAGACGGTGCGCCTCCCAACCTGGGTCAGGTTATTTTGGCAATAGACGCAGAAGCTCTTTCCGGGGGGCATTTCTCGCCAAGGCTGGTGGATCTGGCAGCTGTTTATAACTCCATCGAAGGAGCACGATTTCCCGGTCTCAAGAGACTGCAGAATCGGCGCAAGGCTGAAGAGGACGGCTTGTCAGTGCCGATTGCTTTGGCAGGTGAGATCATGAAACTGGCGACCTGATCCGCTGCATCGGCGCCTATCTGCCGTCGCTGAACTAAAAGGAAAGGAATTCAGCCGGATTAATATGTAATTTTTTTATCCGGTACTGCAGGGTGGAACGAGCCATGCCTAAAAGCTTGGCGGCCCCTCTCTTGCCGCCAACCGTGCCCTTTGTTGCCGTTAAAGCTTTAATGATGTGAGTACGTTCGGCCTGTTCACGGGTGCTGAAATCTTCTGGTTTCTCTGTTATCGACATGGCCACCGGGAAGGCTTGCTTGATGCTGTTTCTGCTGACGCTGCTGCCTGGTTGCAGGATAATCAGCCGTTTGACCATATTTTTAAGTTCACGAACATTGCCGGGCCACTGATATCGAGAGAGGAGTTCAAGAACATCATCCGTGTATCTCGGCGCTTCCTTGTTCATTCGTACAGACTCACTGTGGTTTATGTTATTTACAAGCAGTGGAATATCGGCTGTGCGCTCACGCAGGGGAGGTACATGGATCATCACGGTCTCCAGACGATAAAATAAATCCTGCCTGAACCAGCCGTCTCGCACACCTTCAATCAGGTCTTTGTTTGTTGCGGCAACAATTCGGGCGTCTACTGGAATTGACTTACTTTCGCCGACCCTCTCAAATTTTCTTTCCTGGAGCACCTGAAGCAGTTTGGCCTGCAGAAAAATTGGCAGCTCACCTATTTCATCAAGGAAAATAGTTCCTTGATCAGCCAGTTCAAAGCGGCCAAGTCTTTGATTATCAGCGCCGGTAAAAGCTCCTTTGGCATGCCCGAAGAGTTCACTCTCAAACAATGAGGAGGTGAGACCGGGACAATTTGTTTTGACGAACAGATTATCTCGGCGACTGCTCATGTCATGAATCAAGCGGGCGAGATAATCTTTTCCTGTTCCCGTTTCACCGGTTATCAGTATTGTTTCATCGCTATTGGCAACCTGCTGCAAAACCTCCATCACCTGTTTCATCTGCCGGGACGCAAAAAAGAATCCCCCGACCTGATTTTCCCTGGTACTGGACAAAAGATATTCTTTTTCCCCCTGGAGATGTTGGTGTGAGTGTTTCAAAGAGGTGTAGGCAAGCATGTTGTCCACAGCGATAGCAATCTGCTGCGACGTAGCCATCAATACCTCTGTCAGCTCAGTAATTGCATCCGGTTTTTTCTTATAGCTGAAGTGGATCGTACCGAGAATACGATCACGTACGATCAGGGGAAAAACCATTGTCGATATTAACCCGGCCTTCACCAGTTCACCAACAGAACTGAGGTCTGTATATGTATTCAGGTCATCAAAAATTGCCGGTTGCCTGGAATTAATTGCGATGCGGGCAATGGCCCCGTCCGCGAGCGGCCTGGACTTGTGGGCGATGACACCTCCCGCCTGAACACCGTCTGCTGCAGCAAAGTAGGTGATCATCTCATTCTGCGAATCGTAAAGAATGATTGCCAGCCGATCATAGGTGAAGTGCCGATGCAGCTCTTTAGACAGGGAGTTGAACAGGCTTTCACGGCTCTTGCGCGTTGCGATTGCGTTATTTATTTCAAGCAGAAGCTTATAGCGTGTTTCTGTATTCCAGTGCATGCAGATGGCCTATTGTTCAGGATTCATGGAGACGGTTAAATCATTACTAGTAACAAAGTGCCGAAAAAGCAAGCCGACTATTGGGCACAGTGACGAATAATGGGCACTTGTTTTCGGCACCTCCGCTTCCTAATTCGAACAAATGATTAAATTTCAAATAGTTAGTCTTTGTTGGTGAGGTGGCATGTAATTTGCTTGGAATACAGGACCCAACCATGAGGTGAAACATGACAGTTGAGCTGAAGTATGGGCAAGGAACAATTGAGATAGCAATACCGGAGCTGGCAGTGGCTGATGTACTTGAGCCGAATCCGCTTCGCCCTGTTACCTCCATTGAGCAGGCCTTATTAGATGAACTGGCAAAACTCGAAAATGATGGTGCCGATCTGCTTCCTGAGATCAAGAGTAAAGAGACTGTTGCCATAGCTATTCCGGATGAAACCCGTCCGTTGCCCGTTATCAAAGTTCTGCCGCTGATCCTTGACTGGCTTTTTGCCAAGATTCCCGATTTACTCCCTGAACGAGTTACGATCGTCGTCGGGGGCGGTTTGCATCCGCCAGTTGACCAGGAAACGCTTGAGCGGCTCGTACCCCCGAAAATCGTTCAGGGATGCCGTGTGCTGGCACATGATGCACTTAACAGCCCAATGGTTGAATATGGAACCACCGAGCGGGGAACGCCGGTACATGTCAACAAGGCGTATGCAACTGCTGACTATAAAATAGTTATTGGTCAGATTGATCCTCATCAGTTTGTTGGGTTCACCGGTGGCTCAAAGGGCGTTGTCATCGGTTGCGGGGGTGAACCGACGATCGAGCATAATCACAGTCTGATGTTTCATGACAATGCCACCGTAGGCGTTCTCGAAGGCAATCCGGTTCGTGAGGATTTGAACGAAGCCGGTGAAATGATAGGTATTGATCTCTCAGTTAACTTTGTGATGGCACCAAACAAAGATATCGTTCGGATCTTGGCTGGGCGTCCCCTGGATACCCTCAGGGAAGGGGCAAGAACATGCGCAGAGCTCTATGGTGTTGCAATTGATGACTCATACGACATCGTGGTCGCCAGCTGCGGCGGTTATCCGAAAGACATCTGTCTCTACCAGGCCCAGAAGGGGCTTAACCTCGCATCACAGGCGGTAAAAGCAGGCGGTAATATTCTCTTGCTGGCTGCCACTCCCCAGGGTGTTGGGGACGATGTCTATTTTGATTACGTATCTCAGTTCACCAGTCCCGAAGAAGTGCTCGCTGATTTTCGCAAACAGGGCTTCAGGATGGGTGCCCATAAGGCCTATCTTTTTGGTCGTACACTGAGTCGTTTTGACGTGGCGGTCTTCTCCGAGCTTGATCCAGGTGTTTTACATAAATGTCACCTTCGTTCAGCTGACCCGTCCGAGGTAATAGAAGAATGGGTGGCGAATTTCGATGGCAGGCCCAGAATCGGAATAGTTCCGAATGCAAACACGACCTATTTCTACAAAAGCCAATAATAACGTACCTTTGATGCATATAATGTTATACCGGGTCAACATCAACGAAGAATCACTTCTCGATTGTCTGGCATCGGTCCGTAAAAGATGAAAAACAGATAGTAGCTAAAGAAGAAGCAGTAAAGAGGCGAACCGAAGCCGTATATCCGGCACACGAAAAAGCAGATTGGATTCTGCATACTCGTTCGATTCATTTTTAACCAATTGTAGGAGGTATTTATGATACCCGATTTTTTAGTACACGAAGCTGCGGATGTCGTCGGCGTTGTGGTTGTTGAAGGTCTGAAGGCCGGCCAGGAGATCACCGGCTGGGTCATGAAAGAAGATGAGACCGTTTCGGTCAAGATTCTGAATGACATACCGATCGGCCACAAAGTCGCACTGAAAGACCTTGCATCAGGTGACACGGTAATCAAATACAACACTGATATCGGCAAAGTTGTCGCTCCAATCCAGAAAGGCGAGCATCTTCACGTCCACAACGTCAAAACAAAGAGGTGGTAGCATGGAACAGAAATTTCTAGGATATCGTCGTGAAAATGGCCGGGTAGGTGTTCGTAACCATGTTATCGTACTGCCGCTGGATGATCTTTCAAACTCTGCCTGTGAGGCAGTTGCAAACAATGTAAAAGGCACCATGGCTATTCCCCATGCCTATGGTCGATTACAGTTTGGTGAAGACCTCGAGCTGCATTTCCGTACCCTGATCGGTACCGGCTGCAATCCGAATGTAGCAGCGGTTATTGTGATCGGTATCGAGCCCCAGTGGACTGATCGCATTGTCCAGGGTATTGCCAAGACCGGTAAGCCGGTTGCAGGATTTGCCATTGAGCAGAATGGTGACTTCAACACGATTTGTGCTGCATCCAATAAAGCCAAGGAGTATATGCACGCTGCCAGCGAGATTCAGCGCCAAGAGTGTGATATCAGCGAGCTGTGGGTTTCAACCAAATGTGGTGAGTCCGATACCACATCAGGTATTGCAACTAACCCAACTGTCGGTAATGCCTATGACAAGCTCTATGAAACCGGTAACACACTTCTTTTCGGTGAAACAACCGAATTGACCGGTGGCGAGCATCTCGTGCTTGAGCGTTGCGCTAACGACGAAGTTCGCAAGGACTTCCAATTCTACTTTGACCGCTACGCAAAAGTTGTTGATGATAACAAAACAAGCGATCTTTCCGACTCGCAGCCGACCAAAGGCAACATCGAGGGCGGCCTGACCACGATCGAAGAAAAGGCACTCGGTAATATCCAGAAAATTGGTACCAAACCACCCGTCATCGGGTGCCTGGAAAAAGCGGTTGAGCCTACCGGGCCAGGCCTCTGGTTCCAGGACTCATCTTCTGCTGCAGCTGAGCAGGTAACGCTTTGTGCTGCCTCCGGCTTTGTCGTTCATTTCTTCCCGACTGGCCAGGGCAATATCATCGGCAATCCGATCCTGCCGGTAATCAAGCTCTGCTCAAATCCGCGCACCCTGAGAACCATGTCAGAGCATTTTGATGTTGATGTTTCAGGTCTTGTTCGACGTGAAATCAATCTTGACCAGGCCGGTGACAAACTGCTTGACATGATGGTCCGTACGGCTAATGGACGAATGACCGCTGCTGTAGTACTTGGGCATCGTGAATTCATCCTGACCAAGCTCTATGAGAGTGCCTAAGGATACTTTTCTGCTGACCCCGGGGTCTGCCTTGCCTGGCAGGCCTCGGAAGGGGCACAACAAACAAGTACGAAAAAGTAACAAATTTTGGTCTAAAATGTAATTTAACATCAGCTATTAAGGAGATAATGAAGATGAAACTGAATAAAGGATATTTAGTTGCATTTGTGTTGGTTTCAATTTTCTCGATCATGGCATCATCTGCACTGGCACAGGATTATCCCACAAAACCGGTAAATTACGTAATTCCCTTCGGTCCTGGCGGAGAGTCTGATATTACCGCTCGTCACCAGGCTCCTTTCTTCAAAAAGTTGTATGGTGAAGATTTAATCATCTCTTATAAACCCGGCGGCGGTGGTGCTGTTGGCTGGGCACAGCTGAATAAAATGAAGGGGGACGGCTATAACATTATCGGCATCAATCTGCCTCATATCATCATCAAGCCGCAACAAAAAGATGTTGGTTTTAAGACTGAGGATATTACCGGCGTATTTATGTTTCATTACACACCGGATGCTATATGTGTAAATAAAGATAGTGAATTTAATACATTAGAGGAAATGATCGATTATGCTAAAAAGAATCCGGGTAAACTGACTTTCTCGGGTTCAGGCAAAGGAACAGCAAATCATCTGGCCCAAATCCGCTTTGATAAGATGGCTGGCATAAAAACGACCTATGTCGCTTTTAAGGGAACCGGAAAAGCGGTTGCGGCTCTTCTCGGCAACCAGGTACGGGCAGAGTGGGGCTATACCTCAGTCGGCGCCAAACAGGCCGAAAAGGTTCGCATGCTTGCCGTTGCTATGGAGAAGCGTCATCCAAAATTCCCGGATGTGCCGACTTTTAAGGAACTCGGTTTCGATCTGGTTTCCGGCGCCTATCGTGGCATCGCTGTACCAAAATCAACTCCTGAGGACGTGCGCACAAAATTGTCAGAGATGATTGGTCAGATTAATGCTGATCCTGAATTTATTTCGCGCATGGAAAATGACGGAATGGCGATGCTGGATGTCGACTACAAGGCCTACCCGGGCTTCATTAAAGAGATGTCGGGTATTTACCTGGAAGCTGCGCGTGAAGCAAACATCATCAAGTAGGTCCCTGTTTTTAAGAACAATGAAAACGTGGGTTGCCTTAGCTATGAGCTGATTTAACTTTATAACGAGGAGCAACATGGCTGCCGTTGCAGCTTCTTTTCGCCCCCTGAATTTGGTTCAGGGCAATTGTTGTATGCTTTGGAGCTTCTGTTCCCATGTGCTGTAGCTCCATTATTGTGTTTTGAGAAGAGGTATGAAAGATGCCAGGAATTGAACATCTGCTCTCGGCACTCACACTTATCAACGTATTCTTGGCTCTTTGCGGAGTCATTGCCGGCACTGTCATCGGCTCTCTGCCGGGCCTCACCGCGACCATGGCAGTTGCCGTTTTGGTACCAATCACCTTTTCCATGGAGCCGAGTTCCGCTTTAATCATGATGGGGGCTATTTATACGGGGGCCATTTATGGTGGTGCCTATTCTGCCATTTTACTCAATACGCCAGGAACTCCTTCGGCAATTGCCACGACCTTTGATGGTTTTCCCATGGCCAAAAAAGGGCAGGGGGACTTGGCAATTTCTCTTGCCTGTATTGCCTCGGTAACCGGTGGACTCGTTGGGGCCACCTTCCTGTTGCTGCTTTCTCCTCCACTTGCCGAGGTTGCCCTTGCCTTTGGGCCCGTGGAATATTTCTGGTTGGCGATATTTGGCCTGACCCTGATTTCGGCTTTATCGGAGGGTAATCTGCTCAAGGGACTGATTGGAGCCTGCTTTGGATTGCTGCTCGCCTGTGTTGGTATTGCGGAGATCAGTGCCGATGTACGCTTTACCTTTGGCAACCAGGTGCTGCTCGGTGGTATCGAGACCGTATCGGCCTTGATCGGGCTCTATTGCGTACCGGTTTTGATTGACCTGGTGGCAACCCCCGATAGACATCTGAAGGTGACCCATGAACCGCGGGGGTTCAGATTTCTGGAGGCGCTGGCTATTTCCTGGCGCACCAAGCTGAGTCTCTTACGCAGTTCGGTGATCGGCACACTGGTTGGAATTTTGCCTGGAGCTGGTGGGTCTATTGCCGGCTTGGTGGCTTATTCAGAGGCTCGTCGAACCTCTTCACGCAGCAAGCATTTTGGCACCGGAGAGCCGGAAGGGGTGATGGCAACAGAATCAGCCAACAATGCAACCGTAGGCGGTGGCTTCATTCCCACTCTTGTCCTGGGTATTCCTGGAACACCTCCTGATGCAGTTATCCTCGGGGCACTATTGATTCAGGGGATACGAACAGGTCCCAGCCTGTTCACCGAAGGAGGTGGTTCGATTGTCTATACGTTCATCTATGGTTTGTTTCTTGCCACCTTCTTAATGCTGCCGGTGGGGTTGGTAATCGGCCGCTATGCTTACAAAACGATTATTACCGTTCCCAAAGCAATGTTAGTACCTGCGGTTGCTTTCATGACCATGATCGGCACCTATGCCATCCGCAATAGCATCTCTGACATCGTCATCATGATTCTGCTCGGCGTCGTTGGCTGGATCTTTAATCGATACGGCTTCAGCCCCTCTCCGATTGTTTTGGGCCTCA
>JABDPQ010000209.1 GCA_013042695.1 Desulfobacterales bacterium
ATTCAAGACAAACAATGTTGGACAATAGCTCTTCTTAGACAGTTAAAAAGGGTGGGAGCCTTGTTTTAACTGTCTTTGATTGTATCTTGATTTGGAATTAATAAGTTATACGTGGCGTCATAAGTTCTAGGCTCTTGACCAGGCAAGGAACGATATCTGTTCTCTTCTTCAGTGTTTCGTATTATTGTCTTCATCAGAAATATGGTATGATTATGTCGGCATCATAACGAATAAGCAAAGCCTAGGGCCCCTTGCTGTTGGCCAAGGGGTTCTCTACGTTCGATTAAATTTTGGAGATCAGATATGAACAATGTTCTGGTAATCGGATTTCTCGTCGTAATTTTTTATTATCTCGTTCAGTTTGCTCGCCAAGAACATGTCCAGGAAGACTACGAAGATGCCATTGTTGATGTCGAAGGGCGCTTGGATTGGGCTCGTACACGCACATCTTTCCCGTTCGGCATGAAAGCTCAACTCGATGTCTGCTACGAACTTCTGGGTAAAGCCAAACGTCTCTGGGAGGAGAACAAATGGCATCATGCCTATCGAGTTGCTCTTCAATCTCAAGAAGCTATGAACAAAGCCCAGAACATCTATAGTTCGTTTATCAAAGGCCGTTAGCTCAGGTGATGGTAATCAAGTAGAATGAGAATGAGCCACTGCGAGATCTTTGTGGTTCATATCCTGTTCACAGAATATCCACTCTGACCCTGTCGAAGCAAATTGGGTCTTGCTCAGCTATAACCTTACCTTCCTTCACTTTCCTCAGTTTTCCTCAATTTTAGCCGTCGATTGTACCTCAAAAAAAGAAAGTATTGCTTCTCTGTGAATAATTGACTAAGTTTGACCGTAATGTCATATTGTGACAGAAAAATATTACAAAAATGTAACATAATGCTTATAAAACGAACTGAAATGGAGGAATAACTTCAAATGAGATCGATTAGTTACGTAATTACTACATTTTTTCTGTTTTTCCCATTTACTTCAGCCGCTGCTGCTGATGAATTGAACACCGGGGATACCGCCTGGATGATCGTTGCCACTGCTCTTGTCATGATAATGACGCCGGCTGGTCTGGCTCTTTTTTACGGTGGGATGTCAAGATCCAAAAATCTTTTAAATACCTATGCCATGACCTTTGTGGCGTATTGTCTCGGCAGTGTGATCTGGATGATGTGGGGGTACACCCTTGCGTTCGGGCCTGACAAGGCAGGCATCATCGGCGGACTCGATAACGTGTTCTTATACGGAATCGGTGTAGATAGTCTGTCCGGAACCATACCCACCTATGTGTTTGTCGTTTTTCAAATGACATTTGCTGCAATTACCGTGGCCCTTGTCCTCGGATCAATTGTCGATCGTATGAAATTTTCTTCATGGATCGTTTTTACGGTGTTGTGGTTGACATTCATCTATTCCCCTCTCGCCCACTGGGTATGGGGCGGCGGCTGGATGGCGAAAATGGGTGCACTTGATTTTGCAGGTGGCACGGTGGTTCATATCAATGCCGGTGTCGCCGGGCTCGTATTATCTTTGGTCGTCGGCAAACGAATTGGGTATGGTAAATCACCAATGTTTCCATCCAGCGTTTCCCTGACCGCACTGGGAGCTGCCCTATTGTGGTTTGGATGGTTCGGTTTTAATGCCGGCAGCGAGCTGGCAGCCGACGGTGTGGCTGCTTCGGCTTTTTTAGTGACCAATACCTCTGCTTCAATGGGGGCTTTGGGATGGATGTTTGCCGAGTGGTATTTCAATAAGAAGCCAACCTTACTGGGGATTGCCTCAGGTGTTGTCGCCGGACTTGTAGCCATAACTCCTGCGGCCGGATTTGTGGGCTTGTCTTCGTCTCTGGTAATCGGATTGGTGGCTGGAATATTCGGATTTTTTAGTGTTGCCGTGCTCAAAAAGAAAATAGGTTATGACGACTCCTTGGATGCCTTCGGTGTGCATGGCATGTGCGGTATATGGGGAGCCTTGGCGACAGGTATCTTTGCCAACCCGGCCATCACCGATGGCGCCAGAGGGTTACTTTTCGGGAATCCAACACAGCTGTTAATTCAGGCAGTATCAATAGGCGGCACCATTGTTTTTTCAGCGATAGGTACTCTTGTCATTGTATACATAACAAAGTTGCTTACAGGCGGTCTTAGAGTGAACGAGGAAGATGAAATTCTCGGACTTGACAATGCAATTCACGGGGAAAGGGCTTTCGAGCTTGACTGATATTCAGTGTTTGTAAGGGATTTCGATTACTTAAATGAGTTGATCGAAGTGCTTCGGCAAATAGTAAAACCAGCTGCTCATCATCGCCCTATTTATCAATGATAGGAGTAGAAGATGCGAAAAATAGAGGCAATTGTCAAACCATTCAAGCTCGATGCTGTCAAAGCAGCCCTTAATGATAGTGGCATACAAGGGATGACGATTACAGGCGTCGAAGGATATGGGCGTCAAAAGGGCCATAAAGAAGTGTATCGAGGTGCTGAATATGTTGTCGATTTTATACCCAAAGTGAAAATCGAAATTATCGTTCAATCAGACAGAGTCAGTCACGTGGTAGATACCATCCAACAGGCAGCTCATACAGGCAAAATCGGAGACGGCAAGATTTTTATCTTGCCTGTTGAAGAGGTAGTTCGGGTACGTACCCGGGAAAGAGGACAAGAGGCCATTTAATTCAGCTAAACCAAACAAATCAAATGCACTCAAGAAAAATCAACCAGGTGCTGGCAACTCAGTAGATTGCTATTTTTTTATTTACTTAGGCAGATAAGCAAGATAGTGCCTTTTTTTTTATAGACAGACGCCGTTAATGATTAGTATAAAATGGATAGCCCGAGAGGGAAATTCTTGTCACCGACTGGCACAATTCGTGAATAAGGTCATACACTGATCCAGGAACTTATTCTTTGTTCCTGCTAAAATCACGCCTGGAGATTATCAGGCCACGTGAGTATGAGATCATATTTGGACAGTAGTCGAATTGATTGTCAATCATCAAACCTTAGGAGGATGTAATCTATGAAAAAGCTCTTAACAGGTGCACTTGCAGTATGTCTGGCCGTTGGCTTAAGTGTCGGAAATGCAGATGCTGCAAAGCGTGAAAAATTCGGAGTCGATGAAAGGGCGAAAATAGCCAAACGGGTCAAATTCAAACCTTCGACCGAAACCATCAAGTGGAAAATGGTGATGCCTTGGTCCAAAGGACTGCTATTTTATGATATCGCTGTGCACTTTGCCGATAGTGTACGCCTGGCTTCAGCCGGACGTCTTGATATCAAACCGTTTTCTGCCGGCGAACTTGTGCCTG
>JABDPQ010000214.1 GCA_013042695.1 Desulfobacterales bacterium
ATATGGCCGCCCCCCAACCACCAATCGAAATTTCTCCCGTAGATAGGTCGGTTCTCATTATCTAAGCAGAATGTTGTACACGCCAGACTCCAGTTTGAATCAATACAAAAAAGGAGGACGCATAAAACTGAATTTTTTATAAAATCGGCCATTTATATCCGCTCCTATTTAAGGAGACACAACCATTGATTAACAGGTCAATTTGCCCTGATAGCATCTTATTTTTTATTTTTTTCACGTTAGAATCATCGACTATAGCAAACGATAGTCGATACATCCAGTGGCAAGGTTAACTAAGGCCGGTAAGTACGAAATTGAGACTACTTCCTGTGCATCGTGATTGATTGACAAGAAGAATATAAAATTATTTCAAATTTTCTATTGGTTGTGATTTGATCTGCCAACCTTCGGAGCATAGAGGTTCTGTAATGATCTGGTATTTTCGAGGTTGTGGTTTTTCTCGGAATGATAGGAAACAATTACAGTCTTATTTTGTGGAGTTGAACAGTTAGCTATTAGATTTATGTTTATCCAATACGGTTGCCTATTGCTTAATACCTTAACAAATCAGAAAGGTGTGAAGATGAGCAAATCACGTATTGTATTATTTCCCTTAGCGTTGTTGATTTCCACTGTCATTTTTCAAGTTTTATTTTGTTTTTTTGTAAGTTGTAAAACTTCATTATCGCCCGAAGCTGATACTGGTACTATCATATTTGAAATTGGAATCATTAATGATAGCCTATCAGACTTTCCTGCCAACAGTTTTAATGGTGTTGATGATTATAAATGTACTGTGGGAGTTGATTGCTCAGCAGAAACTTTTCCTGTCCACATGTATAAGCAGCCAGTCCCTAAAGGCTCAGATTCAATGGGAGTTGCCTTTGTTACTATTTTTTTTGAATTAAATGAATCTCATGAGAATTTGATATTTAAAATAGCAAGAGCTGGCTCCGAAACTACCATTGTTACACTAGATGATGACAAGAGATTCGACGTAACCAGCAGTATGCTTGGCAGTGATGAACGCCGTAAATTTGGGAGTTATGATTTATCTCTCGGAAGCCTTGGTCAAGATACTCACAGTATACATTTAGCTATAGGTGAGAATAACTATGGAAACGGTAGATATTTTTGGGATGCTTTGATTCTTATTTCTCCAACAGATTAATGGAGTAAATATTCTTCCAGTAGCCCTTCCCTTCCTGTCAGCAAATCAAGCCAGTTTCTATTAATCGGTAACTTCACAGGAACTAATATCAATTTACCAAATCTCGATCTAGGATGAGCTTACCTGTAATAACCTATCTCAGTGGCTCATTGAACCCGCTACCCTGGGTTACCCTTCTTCTGTGTCATCAATTGACAACTATCTTCAGTGCTCCTAAATTTATATTTAATACTTCAAAGTAGTACCGCTATGATATTTGAAAAGACGTAATTGCAGATAACTTACCATCTCCAGTTGAAGCGGAGATTGCGCCAGGAAATTCTTCTATCAAGAGTTATACCATGAAAAGAATGGGAAACATGCTGCTCAGACGCAAACCCTTCTCAGAAATAGTCATGGGGAATACAGCGGTCGTCAGAGCCATGGTAGAAGCGGGCACCCGGGTAGTAAGTTCGTATCCCGGGTCACCTACGCCGGAAATTGCCTTGGCTATTCAATCGATTCCCAGCACAGCGCGTCCATTCTACTTCGAATTCTCAACAAATGAAAAAGTCGCCACGGAATTGGCTTATGGCGCCGCGGTCAATGGACATCTGTCAACGGTATTCTTCAAAAGTGTCGGGCTCAATGTGGCTGCAGATACCTTTGTGCAACTGAGTCTGATGAACATTATTGGTGGTATGGTGGTAGTGCTCGGAGATGACCCGGGAGCCAATTCCTCTCAGAACGAGCAGGATAATCGACACCTGGCGATGTTGAGCTATACACCGGTGCTCGAACCGGCAGATCCCACTGAAGTGTATCTGTTCTATCTGGATGCCGCACGTTTATCCCAAAAACATCAGATGCCGGTGATTCTTCGGCTTACCACCCATGTCTGCCATGCCAAGGAAAGAGTGGATTTTGGCGAATGGCAACCGTTACAACCTGACAACACGCCCCGCTTTGACCCGGCCAACGGCCCTTACATTCCCATCACCAGTCTGGCTATAGAACAGAAACGTGCAGCTTTAAAGAAGCTAGAAATGGTTCGTCTGCATACAGAGCAGACAGACCTTAATCGTGTTATTGATAATAAAAACCCGGTGCATGGTGTCATTACCATGGGATTGCCTTTTCTCTCACTGATGGAAAACATGGGAGGTGCAGCAACCAACCCTGACATTCTTAAACTAGGCTATTCCTATCCATTGGCTAAAAAAGCGATCGTCAAATTTCTCTCCGAACATCAGGAAATTAAAATTCTTGAAGAACTAGACGATACGATTGAAAAGCAGATCAAGGCGATGGCCTTCGATCACAAATTGTCGGTGAAGATCATCGGTAAAACACACATTGAAGACTGGATCGGCGAGTACACTCCGGATAAGGTCCGAGGCATGCTTTCTGCCGCCTGGCCGGATATGTTTAAACCTTTACCACCTTCGGAATTCAGCAACCCAATGCCCCAACGCCCGCCACAGATGTGTCCGGGATGTGGGCACCGCAGTGCCTTTCATGCAATTAAACAGTCCCTTTCGTCCGAGGACATCACCGTGGCCGATATCGGCTGTCATACCCTTGGTTTTCTCCCTCCCTATGAAATGGGCCAGCTGCTCATGTGCATGGGGTCTTCCACAGCAATAGCCAGTGGGCTTCACCTGTTCAACACCAGCCGTAAAGTATTGGCATTTATGGGTGATTCAACCTTTTTTCACGCCGCTCTACCAGGTATTGTCAATGCCATGTTCAATCGCCATGCCATCAGCTTGATTCTCATGGAAAACGGCACAACAGCGATGACCGGACACCAGGACCATGCAGCTAGCGGGAAAAAGTTCAATGGAGAAACGGTCAAGATTCCTGTGCGCCAGGTACTTGAAGGTTTGGGAGTCAAACACATCTTTGAGGTGGATACCTATCAGCAGGCTAAATTAAAAGAAATGGTTGTCAAATCATTATCCATCGACGAGTTTAGCGTGGTTATTGCGCGACATGTCTGCATGCTCAAATTCACCCGTGAACAGCGGAAAAATAGACACCATCAGCAGCCCCAACAGGTGGTGATTGACCAAAAAGCGTGCGAACGAATCCACACATGTGTCGAATCTTTCGGTTGCCCCACATTCACCCGGGATGTTGAGGGCAACATTACCATTAACACTGACCTGTGCATCGGTGATGGCTCCTGTATCCAGATCTGCCCGACCAAGGCCATTCAGTCGGCTCGTAAAAAATCAGAAGGTGAAGCGCTATGAAAGCATTCAATATTTACCTGACCGGCGTCGGAGGTCAGGGGATTGGGATGATCAGTGAAATTATCCTTCGCGCCGCCGACTATGCCGGACATCGGGTGAAGAGTGTTGATACCCACGGTCTGGCCCAGCGCGGTGGCATCGTTGTCTCACGGATACGTATTGGTGACCATGTCTTTTCACCACTGATTCCTGGTGGTCAAGCGGATCTGGTTATTTCACTAGAACGTCACGAGGCTTTACGGGCGGCAGGAGCCGTTCTGAGAGACGGAGGCCGCTTAATCTATTATAATACCGTGTGGCAACCACTTTCTGTCCGGATAAATGAAGCGGTGGAAATCTCAGAGGATGATATCCTCATCTATTGTCGTAAACGTGGTATCAAAATCGTATCAGTATTCCAGGCAGACCTTGCTGATATTCGTATGCAGAACATGGTCGTACTGGCGGAAATTCATCGACACCGCCTGATTCCTAACATTAATCTGCATCACTATCAGGAAGCCATGCAAGATCTCATGTTCGGCACAATGCTTGAGGACAACCAAAACCTGCTCGATAAACGTTTGGTGAGCACGACCGACTGTTAGCGCCTTAATTGCGAAATAAAGTCAGATAGATAGAAATAAAAAGGGGTTTTATCTAAAAATAACCGAAGGCCCTCTCAAATGAAAGACCTTCGGTTAAGTAAATTTACTGTAGCCCAATATAACGGAATTGAACTCAAATTAATTACCTGCCATCATAGCTTCAACATCTTCTTCTGGAGTGCCAATTGGTTTTAAGTCAAATTTTTCAATCAAGGCATTTGCAACCCCTGGTGATAAGAATCCCGGTAATGTTGGTCCAACACGAATCCCTTTTACACCAAGCGAAAGTAACGCTAACAGCACAAGGACTGCTTTCTGCTCATACCAGGCAATATCAAATGATAGAGGCAGATCATTAATATCATCAAGTTCAAAAGCTTTTTGTAATTCCATGGCAATGACAGCTAGTGAGTAAGAATCGTTACATTGACCGGCGTCAAGTACTCTTGGAATACCATCTATATCCCCCAAATCTAATTTATTGTATTTGAATTCAGCACAACCAGCAGTCAAAATAACGGTATCTTCAGGCAGTGCTTTGGCCACATCAGTATAATAAGGCGTGCTTTATGACGCCCATCACACCCACCCATGACAAAAAAACGCTTGATTACACCAGACTTTACCGCCTCAATCACCTTCTCTGCCAAGGCCAGCACCTGATTGTGAGCAAAACCTCCCGTTATCTGGCCTGTTTCAAGCTCCGTGGGAGGACTGCATGTTTTTGCCATCTCGATGATGGCAGAAAAATCTTTCTGTTCACCTTCTGGTTGATCCGGAATATGGGTCACTCCCTCATATCCGACTGCACCGGTGGTAAACATTTTGTCCGCGGAATCCACTCCTCTGGGAGGTACTAGACAGTTTGAAGTGAACAGGATAGGTCCATTAAAATTGGTAATATCTTCTTTCTGCAGCCACCACGCGTTTCCATAATTGCCATACAGGTGCGGATATTTTTTTAGCTCCGGATAATAATTGGCAGGAAGCACCTTAAGTTAACAGGAAAGTCAGAACTGTTTACCTTCGATTTGGCAATGTTAAATTCAAGGCTCAGTTGAACAAATTATCTGATCAGGAATAATCTTTAATTTTGTTGAGTAATCTTTTGACAAAGGTTTGCACTGGCAATGCTTGGTCAAACCCTTTTCTCATTTATTTTCAATAGTACCAAAATTCTTTGATTGCTATTGACGAGTGAGAGCAACACCTCACCGACTGTCAGTAGGACTAGGGGTTATTTAGTATAACCCTTAGCCCTACCTTTCAAACACTTGTGAGTATGTTACTTCTTATGCAAATGAAATTGGCTGTTAGAAAAGACTTCTTCAAAAAATGAGTCGATTTCTTTGATAAGTTAAACCCCAAGGAATTCGGACACTTCCTTTTCACACGTCTGGATAATGTTTATTTCACTGGGTGTGAATTTAAACTCGCTGAAATTTGAGTCGAATTTGGGTTCTATAACAAAGTATTGGGAACATCCAACTTCCATATCCCAATCCGTACATATTTTGTACCGGACTGGATGGTACAATTCTCCTGTACAAGTCTTTGATGTATAGTGCATCTCCGTTCCCATAAGGAATTCCATGCTCGCATCATATGAGTCCACTATTTCATTTGGATTCGCGAGGGCAACCGAAGTTGTGATTTTAGGGTCATTTACCCATAATTCGCCTTCATCACACTCCCCAAATCTAACGACTCCGTTCAGGTGTGATAGCACGTTTGTGAGCTTGGTGAATGCGCCGTTTGTGTAATAATTACAATCCATTTTGGGAGTCTCTGCTAGTGCCTGGCTTACAAATAGCAATCCAACAGCAACCATACTTACTAAAATTCTCATAAATGCCCCTCCTTGATAGAGTTTTAAACGAAAATAGCCGAGTTACCTAATTCCAAGGTAGCTCGGCTATCAGTTGAGAACCATAGCATTCCATCCCTGCCTTTCGACAAGTTTGACTTTATTTTGTTTTAAATATTACCTCATACTACATTGTAATAATCAAGGTTGTTCTAAGTCAATAACACAGCGTAGTACAGCGCAACAAAATCATCAAAAAAGGAGCAGTCTGGCAATTTAATTTCAGAATTATTCCCAGAAAACCAACTTTAAATGCAGTACTCTAAAATATTGGTGGTTCCAGACTGTGTTTGTTGGTCACTTTGGGATGTGTGTTAGGCTCACTACTGGTACCACGACTTTACCGAGAAATCTCAGATCGAAAATTTGCACTGCCAACCCAAAGAATATTGTAGACTGATATAGTTAAGATGTTTCCTGTCTATTCAGATTCCTGTCAGTAAATCACCGCCCCCTGCTAAACGTTACCTGCACAGGAATAAGATATATTTTCTTATGTTCTTAAATGGTTGACATTGCCAATACAAATGTCTTTAAAGAAATCAGAATAAATAAAGCTCATTTTTTGTTATTGACTGAAAAGAAACGTATATGTTCTCCACTTCAAAATGGAAGCGACCTGAGATTCTGCTGTTTATCATGGCAGCAGCCATGCCACTGGCCATTGGGACATGGCAGGCCCTGCTGAATAATTTCGCCATTGAGCGTGCCGCATTTACTGGAGTAGAGATCGGCATTTTACAGTCTCTGAGAGAAATTCCAGGTTTTTTGTCATTTGCCGTGGTCTTTGTCCTGGTGCTGATGCGCGAACAGACCCTGGCATTGGTCTCTTTGTTGCTTCTGGGAATCGGGACAGCAGCTACTGGATATTTTCCTTCCGCCATTGGGCTGTATGCTACCACCGTATTGATGTCCACAGGATTTCATTATTATGAAACTGTGAACCAGTCGTTGCAGCTGCAATGGTTTGAAAAAACCACGGCTGCTCATAACATGGGACGCATGGTTGCGATCGGTTCCTTTGCCTCGTTGCTGGTATATGGCCTAGTTTGGATGATGCTTGATATCTTGGATGTGACCATGGAAACGGTCTATCTAATCGGCGGTGGCGCTACCGTTTCCATTGTTGTTTTCTGCTGGCTGGTCTTTCCCTACTTTCCCCAGAAAGTCGCGCAACATAAGAAGGTTATCCTGCGCAAACGGTACTGGCTGTTTTATGCGCTTCAGTTCCTGGGTGGTGCCCGTCGTCAAATATTCGTGGTCTTCGCAGGCTTTCTAATGGTGGAAAAATTCGGTTTTGATGCTGCTGCTATTTCCATCATGTTCCTGGTAAACGGCGCTTTGAATATGATCTGTGCCCCACAGATCGGAAAGCTGATCGGCAGATGGGGGGAACGTCGGTCACTGACCGTGGAATACATTGGCCTTGTCATCATCTTCCTAGGCTATGCCTTCGTTCAAAATCCCTGGATTGCCGTAGCATTGTATATCCTGGATCACCTGTTTTTTTCCATGGCCATTGCCATGAAGACCTATTTCCAGAAAATTGCTGATCCTAAGGATATGGCTCCAACTGCCGGTGTGTCTCTTACCATCAACCATATTGCAGCGGTTGTCCTGCCTGTGGCATATGGTGGACTCTGGATTATTTCACCGGCTGCGGTGTTTATCACGGGTGCAGCATTGGCGTCCGTATCACTGGTACTATCGCGGTTTATCCCTCTACTTCCTGAAGCAGGCAATGAAGTGTGCTGGCGATCTGCGCCATAATTACAGCTTTAGGTTGCAGTTAAGAAGCGTAAGTTCGGCAGTTAAACATTAAACAGGAGGTTCTTCATGTGAATATACCGAAAAAAGATTCACCGATTCTCACAAAATTTTGACCTATTACAAGTACGAGATAATTCCTGTCAATCAATCTCAATGGACAGAAACTAGCTTCTTTTGAAGGTGGTCAAGTACAATTTCTGCACAAGTACTATTTTTCTGTACTTAGGTTTGCTAATGAACATCCTGTAACTGGAACAACTTTCTCTCTCAACTCTTAGCCGCATCTCAATATAAAAATGGATTTCTCTGACGACTTGATTTGCGCATCTGTTGTATTTGTTTGAATTTTATTTGGATATCGTGTCGAATGGCAATGATGTTGCGAATCCACGAAGATTGCGGAAAAGAGGCTTCTTTCTGTATAACACTCAAATTTGCTGATTATGCAGGGAGGTTATCGCTTTGAAAAGTAAAGAACTATTGGACTGGAATTATGTCTGAACCCATAGAAATTCTCCGTGGAGTTGTGCATCCCTGGTATTGCGACAACTTCGGTCATATGAATGTTCGCTGGTATAGTCATTTTTTTGATGATGCCGCATTTCACCTTTGGCCGCTTTACTGGGGGAGTCACCAAAGAATGCTGGATGAGTTTGGAGTGCATACAGTAACAGCCTCAGCGACGATACAGTTTCTTAAGGAACTGGTAGCAGGAGATTTGATTTTAGTAGATAGTTTGCTGACCCGCATTGGCCGCAAAAGTTGTACTTTTACAGAGCGAATGTTGCATATTGACTCAAAGGAAGTGCATGCTACCTATGAAACTGTTGAAGTCTTCTTTGACCCACAAACACGCAAGTCAACAGAAATGCCGGTCTCAATCAGGCAGGCATTTGAAAATGCAGAACAAATCGCTCAATAGGCCCACTAGTGGCTCGGTGGCCCTATTCGGTGACAGTTTTTGGGTGGACTGTAAGCTCAAACGTTAAAAGATTATTCCTGGGTATACGTGCGAGACTCTTCCTGTTAATCAATCTCCATGTACAGGAAGAATGTAAAGTTAGTCTAAATTTCATGTTGTTAATATTGCCATTGGTTCTTTCTCTCCGACACGAACCGATATAGGGAGAGACTAATGATCCATGACATGCGGAAAAATTGCCCGGTCTAAGCTCAACTAAGAGTGGTAAATTGACTCTAGAGGACTGACACAGAATCTTGAACACTACCGGATGTTCTGGCCATCCGAGGTGCAGATACACGAGGAAACTGTAACAAACGGTGGACTGATTCTCTCCTGGGTACTATTATCAGCACATGTGTATAATTATTAATGACATGAAAAGATTAACTATTCTGTTCAGGTTTATTCTCTGCTGCATCTTCATATCCAGTACCGCTCATGCTGAACAACCAGAGAGCTATTACCAAGATATCTGGTGCAAACAACACGAAGGTATAACAGATTACACCCTATCTGATTTAACCCGGTGCGATTGCCTTACCGGCAACCATGCCGTTGACGTTGAGTTCGGCCGCAAATGGGCCGAAGGCATAGGGCAGGCTTTGTATTATGCATTACAGACCGGCCATAAAGCAGGTATCGTTTTAATATTGGAATCAGAGAAGGATTATAAATATTGGTTGCGTCTTAACACAACGATAGAGCATCATGGGCTTGAGATTGATACATGGAAGATTGGTCCTGTGAGAGGTACCTTGTTAAAACAGCATAAAGAACCAAGGTAGACCTTGAAGGGAATTTTGCATCAGCAACGCCTGGTGATAAAACCGTAGCAGCGGAAAAACCAGATAAACGCCATGGTGACATAATTGCAAATAATGTCCTGAACTGAACATATGATATGAGCGAATCTATAACATTCTTTTCTGAATCCTTCCAAAATCGTACGACTTATTATGATGTTCATGAAAATGGAATGTTTTACCGACCGGATAATGACGAAAAATTTAGCTTTATCTGGAGTGATATTAAATATATAGATGATCATTCAGGTGACCGGGTCGATATAATTTTACATAATTTAAAAAAAGTACCCGTTAAATATACCACCAATGAATTCCCGGTTTTTTTGAAAACTATCTGTTTAAGACTTTCTGATATTCGTAAAGAGAATTTCCGTTTTCAGAAATTCCCACTCACTTCAAAATATCTGTTTCATTTGAGCATTGCGGTGTCTGTGCTCGTGCTGTCTCTGATTATCAGTTTTCCCGTGAGTAAAACATCATTTTTTCTTTTGTTGACCTTATCTATTCCATTAGGAATATTTTTCCAACGCCTGCCTATATCTATAACGCTGGACAACCATCGTTTGACTTTTAATTATTTGCATAAAAAAACAGTTATTAATTATCATGAAATACTAGACATTGATTTCGAGGTATTGAAAAATGACTATGGTAGCACACTCTGCATATTGATTTATTTGAAAGACAGAAAGGATATAAAAATAAAAAAACTTGAAGACATTATTATTTTTTTCATCATGTTGCAGATAAAGTTAAATGAACATATTAAGGTTTGTTAATTGTTGTATAAATCAAGATTTGATCTGACACTTCACATGAAAAGATGAGGGTTGCCAGTTTTAACTCATCACCTTGCTTTCTCACCTGGCAGGCAAACTCATCACGCTTATCATTTTCCTTCGCTTCTTGCCAATGCACTTCGAGGTTCATATCAATTTTTGGATAGATTCGTTGAGAAGGCAACTCTTCTAACGATTCGACGCTGGCAACCCCTGCGATGGCCGCCCCCAATGATTTGGCTTTTGCAACTGTGGTGTAGTGATTATTGTCATAGAAAACCAGCTGAGAAGAAAGGATCAAGCCGGCTTGAACGCCGGCGGTTTCTCGAGCAATAACGGCTCTGAGGGCAGCGCTGGAGGCCGTAACGATCAATGAAGGCTTTGTTTCCTGAGGGGAAGGAGGTGGCTATGGTTATTCATCTCTTATACTGTTTTGTGTCTCTAAGAACGCCAACTTTTGCTATTCTGGCGTTGACGGGCCTGTTCTTGTTCGGCTGCACGCCACAAATTTCTTCAAAAGCCAGCCACACGCAGCTATCCCTGTCGGCTCTTGAACTGCAGGAGGGAGGGATTGCCTTTATTACCCCATCAACGGTTACCGGGCAGGAGGAGGAGAAACAAGCGGTGGCATTCGTTTTTGCCTCCACTTTGATGAATGAACGCCCTGATTTGAGAATAGTACCGCTCCCAGAAACGCTCAGCATCATAAATCGTGCCGGTCTAACCAATGAATACAAGCAGATGTTCCAGGAATACAAAGACACCGGCATCTTTTCACGTCAGACCCTCTCAAGGATAGCTGAAGCTTCGGGCGCACGCTATCTTGCTCAACTGAAGCTTGCAGGTTTCAGCCAGCGATCAAGCAACCGGTTCGGCGTTTTCGGACTGAGGATGATTGAGACTAAAAGTGCCACCATAAGACTCTTTTTCCAGCTCTGGGATGGTCGTCTCGGGGTGATTACCTGGGAGGGTGTGCAGGAACTCAGCTGGTCTGAGGAAAAAATAGCCGAAGCGCCGATCACCTTGCAGACCCTCATGGATAAGGCTGCAAAGGATATTGCGGCCAGGCTTCCTCGGTAACCGAGTCGGAGCAGATGTCGGAATGATTTAGTTTTTTTGCAGCAGGAAATTAATTCAATTTTAAATAAAGGAAACACTCAAGGTTGAAATTGTCTACTGCGACTTAGTAAGAGATACAGAAACTATCTTTATAGCTAGACCTTATATTAATATCGAGCCATGTGGCGCACATTTCAGCACTCTGCCTTATAACCTTCCATTTAGAACAATGTTTGCCAATTGCGATGATGCAAAATTCTCACTCCTTACGCCCTCCGAAAGTAGCTAAGGGTTATTCCTCCCACAGTCCTCGTTTTAAAAGATCAGCTCTTAGAGAATCAAATTCGCTGTTTACTTTATCCTTCCATTCTTTCATTTGACTCTGTCGTTCTAGAAATGCTTTTTCCCTCTCACTGGTATCCATATTCACGCCAAATGTGGAAAGGTTAAGACCAATATTTGCATCACCAACACCTTCTTGCCATTCTGACAACTGCGTATATCCACCTTTGAGAGAGGTTGCCATTATAGGGTCATCAGCAAGTTGTAATGCTTGAATTACTGCTTTTTTTATCTTCGACTTTGGGTATGGAAGCTTTGATACATCAGCAACACCTCCAGGCGGTGGCCCACAGTTAATCATTGCACTTCCATATTCTTGTACTATTTCATTCATTTCTTCCAATGGCATATCTTGTGATTCAAATTCGTCTTTTGCCTCATTCGGAGGTTGTCCATCGCTTGCTGCTACGTTTTTTTTGTTGATTTCAATTTCACCATTTGGTTTTTCACTCATAGTCCATCCACAATCAACACATGCATACTCATCAAAATAAGAATCATAGTCGAATTGTAATTTGCCGCACCTAGAGCACCCCTCATCATATTGTTGTGTTGTTTCTTGATTCTTGATGGAATACATCCTGTCAAACAAACCCATTTTTGTCTCCTCTCTAAGGTTGTGATACTATCCTCTTGAAATTATACGTATAAAACGAAACCATACCTAACAGTAAGAGTCAAGCTCTAGTTACCACCATAGTGCGATAGGATGCTATCCTAGCCAACTTTTTTTCATTTCCTTATGTTAATTCAATACTTTGTGTAAACGTGAAGCGTTGCCTTTTTCCTGGATCACGAAGCCTCCAGCGTTGATATCCAGCATATGTAGCCAAGTGGAAATCTGCTCGGCTCCTGTGGGGCAACTCTTGCTGCTTCAAGACGTGCAATGCTCTTCGGAGCATCTGGAAGAAACGGTAAACTGGATAGACTGGAGAGGGGTGTATTGTGCATGTCGCAACATGGATGATTGTGCAGTTCGGCAAGCGGAACTCAGCCACCCAGCTACTGAAGCAGCCTGTCCACAGGGACGTGGAGAGTATAACGATATCACATAGTGTCTCTGAACAGTTCCCTGCCGATCAGCATCCTGCGGATTTCAGAGGTTCCTGCACCAATTTCATAGAGTTTGGCATCTCGCAGGAACCTTCCGGTCGGATATTCATTTATATAGCCGTTTGCGCCAAGACACTGGATTGCCTCCAGAGCCATCCAGGTTGCCTTTTCGGCGGTAAAGAGGATAACGGCGGCGGCATCCTTGCGAATTATCGAACCAGAATCAGCAGCCTTGGCCACGGTATAGACATAAGATCTGCAGGCATTCCAGGTAGAATACATATCCGCCAGTTTTCCCTGCATCAACTCAAACTCACCAATGGGCCTGCCGAATTGTACGCGATCGTGGACATAGGGTATAACCACCTCCATGCAGGAACACATGATCCCCAGTGGACCACCGGACAGAACCAGTCTCTCATAATCAAGCCCCGACATGAGCACCTGAACACCCCTGTCTAACATCCCGAGAACATTTTCTTCCGGAACAAAACAATTTTCAAACACCAGCTCACAGGTGGCAGATCCTCTCATACCAAGCTTATCGAGTTTTGGGGAGGTGGAAAAGCCCTCCATGTTTTTCTCAACCAGAAATGCGGTTATCCCCTTATGAGCCATATAAGGAGTTGTCTTGGCGTATACCACCAGAACATCTGCATGAGGACCATTGGTAATCCACATCTTTGTGCCGTTCAAAATAAAACCGCCGTCAACTTTATTGGCAGTCATCCGCATTGACACGACATCCGAACCGGCTCCGGCTTCACTCATGGCCAGTGCCCCGATATGTTCGCCTGAAATCAGTCTGGGCAGGTAGTTCTTCTTTTGCTCCTCATTGCCGTTCCGTTTTATCTGGTTGACACAGAGATTTGAATGGGCTCCATAGGCCAGGCCGACCGATGCCGAACCCCGGCTGATCTCCTCCATGGCTATGGCATGCTCAAGGTAGCCCATGCCGGCTCCACCGTATTCATCTCCAACAGTGATACCCAGAAGTCCCAGATCTCCCATCTTACGCCACAACTCAAGTGGAAACTCATCATTTTTATCAATGCTCTCCGCCAGAGGTGCAATTTCATCACTGACAAACCCCTGCACCGACTCCCTTAGCAGATTGGCAGTCTCTCCCAGGCCGAAATTCAGTTGTGGATATGTCTTCATAATGTCTCCTAGGTTATGCGATTCAAACTCATCGCAAGACGATATACCTTGGGTTACCGTTTCAGCTATTGCCTGCAAAACACAGAGGGCAGGTGATCTAGGTTTTTAACTCCGCTATGTCCTGGTAAAAATCGAGCGCCTCCGGATTTTTCAGCGCATCTTTATTTTTCACTTCCAGACCGTGAATAACTTTCTGCACCGCCAGCTCGACTTTTTTCATATTGAGCGTGTAGGGGATATCCGGTATCTCAATGATCTTTGCCGGAACATGTCGAGGAGAGGCATTAATCCTAATACTGGTCCGTATCTGATCCTGCAACTCCCCATCCAGTATCATACCCGGTTTCATTTGCACAAAGAGAATCACCCGGGTGTCGTTTTTCCATTTCTGCCCGACCACGACACTGTCTTGAATTTCTCTGACTTGCTCAATGATGCGGTAAATTTCCGAGGTACCTATGCGGACCCCACCCGGATTAAGTGTCGCATCTGAGCGGCCATACATGATAAGTCCACCTCTTTTGGTCACCTCAATAAAATCCCCATGGGTCCAGATACCCGGATACTGATCGAAATAGGCAGCATGGTATTTGCTGCCATCTTTGTCATCCCAGAAGTAAACAGGCATTGAGGGAAACGGCGCTGTACAGACCAACTCGCCCTGTTGCCCGACAACTGGTACACCAGACTCATCATAGGCAAATACCTTCATGCCAAGTCCACGACACTGCAGTTCTCCCCGATACACCTCCCCGATGGGATTTCCAAGGGCAAAACAGCCATTCAGATCTGATCCTCCGGAAATTGATGCCAGCAGAAGATCCTCTTTTATATCACGGTAAATAAAATCGAAGTCTTCATTTGACAGGGGAGAACCGGTGGAGAGCAGGGTTTTCACTGAGGAGAGATCGTATTTTAGACGGGGTTTCACCCCGGAGGCCTTTAGTGCTGCAATATAGCCGGCACTTGTACCGAAAACCGAAATTTTTTCATCCTCTGCCATCTGCCACAGACTGCCGGGCTTCGGGTATAAAGGATTGCCATCATAAAGTATTAGCGTGGCGCCAACACTCAGCGAGGCGGTCAGCCAGTTCCACATCATCCAGCCACAGGTGGTGAAGTAGAAAATGGTATCTTCCCGCTTCAGATCGGTATGGAGAATCAACTCCTTGAGCTGATGAATAAGAACGCCTCCACCGCTTTGGACCATACATTTGGGCAGCCCCGTTGTTCCGGAGGAGTACATGATGTAGAGTGGATGATCGAAGGGGAGTTGCATGAAATCGATCTCACTACTTTCCTTTTCAAGGAAATCCCGATACAGCATCGAGCCGGGCAAGTTTTTGATATTAACAGTTTCTTCAAGGTAAGGAACAACCACAATCTGCTCTATGGACGGTAATTTTTCCGCGATTCTGGCAACGCGCTGCAAACTGTCAATCCATTTGTCTTTAAAGAAATAGCCGTCGCTGGTAAACAGCACTTTCGGCTTGGTCTGTCCGAACCGGTCCAGTACCCCCTTAATGCCAAAGTCTGGCGAGCAGGAGGACCAGAGAGCTCCAAGACTTGCTGCCGCCAGCATAGCAATGATTGACTCAGGCCTGTTGGGCATGAAGCCGACCACCCTGTCACCGGTTGATATACCCAACTTTTTAAGAGATGCGGCGGTTCTGGCAACCAGGTGATACAGCTCTTTATAGGTCATAGTCCTTCTGACTTGCGCCTCGCCCCTGAATACCAGAGCCATCTGCTCATCTCGAAAGCGCAGGAGGTTTTCAGCAAAGTTGAGCCTGCTGCCGGTGAACCACTTCGCCTCTCGCATGTGATCCGGGTTTTCCAGCACCTTATGATAGCCACGAGAAGAAATGATGGGGATAAACTCCCACATCTCCTGCCAGAACAGCTCGAGATTATCCACCGACCATTGATAGAGTTCGTTGTAGTTTGAGAAATTTCTGTTGTGATGCTCATTGACAACCTGCATGAATCGAAACATATTCGATCCTTCAACTCTCTTTCTCGATGGCGTCCACAATGGTTTCAAAGCAGCTCCCTCTCTGATGCGACCTATATTCGTCTGTGTTGAAGTTTCCTGTTTTTTATCTCAATGTATGGCTATTCCATTTCGTCTTTTCTGCCTCGTCCCCTTCTTGGTTCAGCAAAACGTGTGGTTGTATATCTGTGTCGTAATGCATCAGAGCCCTTGGCTAGCCTTCGGGGATTCGGGTTGGAAAGTCCTGACTTCAAGATGTCCGTTTCAGTATGGCAACGCACTACATTGTGCCCACCCAAAGCACAAAGCTCACGGTGCTGTTGGCGTTTGTTATCTTCTGTCTCTTTGGATTTGACCAGAAATGGACAGCATCACCCTCGCCGAGACTGCGGGTTTCCTCTCCTAAAACGAGTGTAATTTTCCCCTTGAGGACACAGAGCACTTCCTGTCCGTTTTTAATGTTTTTCCTCGCTGGAATGGATTTGCCCGGCTCAATAACCAGAACGGAGGAATCGACAACCTCTCTGTCTTCCGGTGCAAAAAAGCGCTGTGTTGCAAAGCCTGTGTGAGACAGGTCTACATCCTCCCAATCCGATCTTTTAATGATAACGATTTTTTTCTTTTTGGAAACCTGGGTTAACAGATCACCCGCCTCAATCCCCAAGGCATTGCAAATCCTAATTAACGTGTTAACAGAAGGAGAATTTACATCTGTTTCGACCTGACTGAGAAACCCTTCCGAAATTGAGGCTTTCTCAGCCACATCTTTTAACGTCATTTTCTGATTTTTCCGATAGCGCCTGATCAGTGTCCCAATATTCATTAAAACGTGTAGAAATATATCTTTTGATTAAATTACAATTGACATTGGTTGAAATTTAATATTAGTTAATATTAATCTATATTGAAAAATTATACCATGAAAATTATCATCATATTCTGCTGAAAGATAGATGACAGTTGTGGCTAACCAGTACTGAAGTGATACTGAAAAGTCTAAAAAAGGGCATTCCCGTATACATAAACGACCTGCGATGCCACAAAATATGTAATTCTAAAGTAAAAAATCCGGGAAAACTTGTTTTTGTCCTGCTAGGAAAATTGGCAAGAAGTTAAGTTTAATCTGTAAACATTTATGCTGGCCATCGAAGAAGACACATCACCTTTACCAAGGAGAATGGCAATGCCTGATAACATTGCAAGCGTTGGGGTAAAACTTAAAGATTTGCGAAAAACCAAAGGAGCATCAATTGATGAGCTATCCAGCCAAACGGGTATCCCGGCTGCAACTCTCATAGAGATTGAAGGCGGGCGACTCTCTCCTCCTCTGGGCAATATCATCAGCCTGGCAAAGATCCTCGATGTCCCTGTTGGTACATTTTTTGGAGACACCGGCGACTCCCCCTTCTGCATCGTCAGAAGCGATGCCCGCACCCCAGTCTCCAGGTTCGACTCTGATAAATCCAAATCCTGTGGTTACAGCTACGAAGGACTTGGCCTGCAGAAAAGAAACAGACAGATGGAACCCTTTCTGGTCACGCTTGATCCCGTCGGCAAAGATCAGGTCGAGCCCAATAAGCATATTGGCGAAGAGTTCATTTTCGTTCTCGAGGGACAGGTAGAGGTCAATCTGCAGGACCACAAGGATATTCTTAACCCTGGCGATTCAATATATTACGACTCAAATGTTCCTCATATTATCTCCTGTTATGGGAAAGAGGCGGCCACCATACTTGCCGTCATCTATGCCAAGGAGGAGATGATAATTTTATAGCAGAAACAGAAGGATAACTAAGAGCTTCTTCTCTTTTGGAGAAACACTGTACCAATAAATCCACGAGCGGCTTTTCCGGGGACGCTGTACTCAGTAAGAATTATCTTGAGTATGATGAAATTGGTAAATTCCGGAAAGAAGGATTGAGCTATGGGCGTTGCGTTGTTAGGAATGGGCATCTGCGGCTTCACTCCCACCTCGACTGGCCTGTCGTATCGGGAGATGATCGCCAAAGCTGCCAAAATGGCATACAGGGATGCAGGCGTCACGATTGATCTGATAGATGGTGCCGTATCAGCAGAAGAAGATTTTCCTTCAGGGTACTCAATCGCCGACGAGTATGTTCCTGATCAGCTCGGCATGGTGCGTAAACCTGTGTACACCATCCCGGGCGACTTTATGCATGCTGTGGCATCGGCAGCCATGCAGATCGAGACAGGGCGGTTCGATATCCTGGTCGTTGAATCCTATAGTAAGGCTTCAAATGTTCTAACCAAGGATGAGATGGTTCGATTCGCCTATGACCCTGTCTTTAACAGGTTCGGCCTGTCACCGCATTGGCTGGCAGGACTGGAGCTTAACTCCTTCCTTAATGAATCGGGATTCTCTCTTGAAGAGGTGGCTGAAGTTGTGGTTAAAAACAGAGCAGCTGCCATTGCGGACACAAAATCACCGTACGGCGACACCTTTTCGATAGGCGATATTATCGATGCTCGTCCGGTGGCCTTGCCCTTGACCGAGCTGATGTTCGCCCCGTATGCAGACGGTGCCGTCATTGCCGTGTTGGGTACCGACGAGGCAGCCAGAAAATACTCCCGCAATCCAGCCTATGTCGCCGGCATCGGATGGGGCTCGGGCAATTCAATTCTCGAACGCCGTGACCACAGCTTTTCAGTAGGCACCACAATTGCGGCGGAAGGAGCCTACCAGGAGGCCGGCATTACCGCTCCCTTAGAAGAAATTGATGCATGCTTTGTCTCCGATGTCTATGCACATCGGCAATTAATGCACCTTGAGGCCCTGAATCTTCATGGAAACTACAGCCCTGTCGTCAACCCCAATGGTGGCGCACTGGGTGGCGGCGACCTATTTGAAGCCACCGGCGGAGCACGTCTGTACGAGGCTCTGTCACAGCTTCGAGGTGAAGCAGGCGCCTGCCAGGTTGAGGCCGAGCGAGTACTGGTACATGCCTGGCGTGGAGTCCCAACCGATTCCTGTGTCGTGGCCATATTGGACAACGAAAGGAGGACACTATGAGCAATCGCGTAGCTGTTATTGGTGTAGGGATGACAAAATTCATGCGCCGCGCCAAAGAGGCACCGGGTGAACTGGCAGCCCAGGCGGTCCGTATGGCTCTGGAAGACGCAGGCCTCGACATAGATGACATCGATGCCGTAACCCTTGGAACCGCACCCGATGCCTTTGACGGCGTCCACATGAAGGGCGAGCACCTCATTGCCGGTGCCGGAGGCGCTAACAAACCATATATGCGCCATTTCATCGGCGGCGCCACAGGTGTCATGAGTCCGATTCACGGCTGGATGCATGTTGCCTCAGGGAAGTACAACACCTGCATGGTCGTTGCCGAAGAAAAGATGTCGCCGTGTTCGCCGCACCCGGCCGGTGCCTTCCTGACAATTTTTGACCGAGTTACGGAGCAGCCGCTTGAATTGACACTGATTCATATTTTTGCTCTGGAGATGGCCCGATTCATGCACGTTTACGGGTACAGCGAACGCGATCTCGCCGAAGTGTCGGCTATGATCAAGCGTAACGCTCTCAACCATCCAGCGGCCCAGATCGCGGTAGATATCAGCCCAGATGATGTCCTTAATTCTCCGTTGCTGTCCTGGCCAGTTAAACGGTTCGACATAAGCCCAACCTCCGACGCCGCTGTTGCCATCATCCTGGCCAATGAGCGCGTTGCCCGCGCTCTGAAAAAAGCATCGGTATTCATTGAGGGGGTAGGTTTTCGCCTCGAAACCGCTTACTGGTGTGCCCGAGACCTGTGCTACCCGGACTATGTGGCAATGGCAGCCCGAGATGCCTACAAAATGGCAGAAATTGTCGATCCGGCACGTGATATCGACCTCTTCGAGCCATACGATCCCTTCGACTATAAAGCATTGCATCATCTCAATGCATTGCTGCTGGACAAGAGTGGCCGAACCGTTAAGGAGCTCTTCGAATCCGGTAATCTGAATCGGGACGGCAGCCACCCCATGTGCCCCTCCGGTGGTGCCCTGGGGGTAGGTAACCCAATTGCCGCCACTGGTCTCATGAAAATAGCCGAGCTCTATTTTCAATTAAGCGGCCAGGCCGGTAAACGCCAGTTACAAAGGCGGCTGCGACGCGGTGTAGCCCAGGCCTGGGGAGACCTGATGCAAGCCGGTACCGTTGTTGTGATGGGCTCTGACGGAGCCTCCCCTGTCACCACCTCGCGCTGGAACAACATGAGGAACAAGGATCTGCCGGGCACGCCTATAAAATCAGTCGATGATGTGCCCAATATCTCCGACACCCCAGACCTGCGTTACGCTTGGGATAACGGTTTTGCCATCTCGACCTACCTGGATGGTCTGAAGAAGGGTAAAATCCGCGGCAGCTTAGACAGCCGCACCAACCGTATGATGGTGCCATCCCGCCCATTTTCTGAAATTGCCGACCTGGCTCCGGTAACCAACTACTTCAACCTGCCAGATACCGGTGTGGTAAAAACCTATACTATCTCACATGTAAACTGGGACAGTTCACCCCTGCCCAAGGGCAAGGTGAATATCTTCGCGGTAATCGCCCTTGATGGTATCGTCGAAGATATGGGGCTGGTGCATAAACTCGGCGATATCGATCCCAAAGATGTCAAAATCGGTATGCGTGTGAAAGCTGTCTGGAAATCAGAAGCCAAGCGCACCGGTGATATTCTTGATATCAATTACTTTGCACCGCTCGGACGCAAGAAGGCAAAACTGATCATCGAGCAGATCAAGCCGGTGGAGATGGATGTCCTGTCAATGGCACAGAAGCAGGGCAAAATTCCTCTGTCCTATCGTTACACTGCCGGTGTAGCCGGTTCGAAATTCTATACCGACCTCGGCAAAGGTAAGATAAATGGGACCTATTGCGCTGAACGGGACGAGGTCATGATTCCGCCGGCAATGTTTGATGAAGAGACCCTCTCCATACTCGATCCTGACAAGGATGCCCGAGTCATCAATCCTGACAAGGGATATATCCGCTCCTTTACCGTGGTCTATGAAGATCGCCAGGGTGAGCTGCTGAAAAAGCAGCGGGTGCTGGTCCAGGTGGAATTCCCGGACGTGGTCGGCTCCATCTTTGGTTTGCTTGACCTCAAGGATGGCGATGTCTTTGAGGAAGGCGCTGCAGTCAAACTGGTTAAGCCAAAGAAAGTTGACGGACCGGACAAGGTCGTCTTCACGTTGCTGTAACTGAAAATGAAGCTGTAAGTTAGCCACAAGTCCGGCCACTCGGCCGGGCTTGTTCTTCCACATTCACTTTTTCAATCCCCGCCACAGAAATTATCGATATCGACGGAAACCGCCCTCCCCATGATCGTAAGCCCTCGCCACAAACGCGGTTTTCTCGTCAGTTCAGAGAGTGTCAGGTTCAAAGTTATTGGTTATAAATAACAGTAAACTATCGAAGCCTAAGCATAAGTACAGATAAACGAGATTGAAATAGGTGAAACGTAAAAAGTGATGGCAAAAAATATCTTGTAAATCATTAGGGTTAAAAAAAATTTTTTCTGCCTTATCGGATCTGAACTATTTATTGACAGCGTGATCATTCATTTAAATCTTTCTGGAGATAATAATGCCTATCAAAAAAGAGGAAAAAGAATTTGTCAGCAACGTCGTTGATCTTATGCAATCAATTGGACCCGTAGCTGCGAAGAGCATGTTTGGTGGATATGGTTTATTTTTAAACGGTGTAATGTTTGCTCTGGTTGCAGATAGCACTCTGTACTTAAAAATAAATCAAGCACTCGAACTCGAACTCAAGAACAGAGGTTTAGAGGCTTTTTCTTATGGTAAAAAAGGAAAGGAATTCAAGATGTCATACTACCAGGCACCAGAAGAAGTGCTTGAAAATGATGAGGACATGTACTTGTGGGCGGGTAAGGCATACAAGGCTGCATTACACGCCGTAAAAAAGAAATCGAAGAGATCCACCAAGAAGTGATTTTATTGCCTAGCTGGGGTTTAATACCCCGCTCCCTGGGACGTTAAATATTTTTGATATCCCGCCTGCTTGCGGCCGGGTTGTTCATTGAATATAATATGAATTGTGATATCCAATCGCCCGTCTTGATTATGAAGAATTTTTTTTATAGAAGGAGTGCTAGCAACAATAATGACGATAAGATTTGATACCATATCTTACGCCAGTCATGTATTCATTGGGGTATGGATATAAAAAACGCCTGGTATTTATGATATATAATTTTTTTATTCTCACTCTTTTTGTTCTGCTTGCGGGCTGTGCTTACCCAACAGGCAACAAAAGCAATGCCTATGTTTCGCCGAATAAATACATGCTGTACGACTGCACGATGATAGAAACTGAGATGACTATGATTTCCGCCCGGACGGTTGACTTGTATAATACCCTACAGGAGAAATCCGGAGTTGATTCATTTTCGCTTAGTGGAGGTATTTTGGAATATTGGTCTGTATTATTTTCTTTAAAGGGCAAGGGGCAAGAAGCTCAAGAATATAAGGATTTAAATAAAGAATACGCCTCTCTTGTACTAGCAGCAAAACAAGAAAAGTGTGATATGAAATTACTTCCAGCGTCTCCTAAAGAAGTATTGAAACAAACCGTCTTGAAAGATAAACAGAAAGACCCAAATGGTTCCTCAGGCCAAAATCTGATTCGCATTAACCCAACAATAGAACATTCTAACTTGCCAGTTGAAGCCTGGAGGGTTGGTCCGTAAGAAACAATCGTCTTTGGTGTAGACCCTGACCAGTATCCTTATTCTTAGACGAGGAAGCGATAAGTAGTCAAGAATTACGCCTGATAACGTGACCAGCGTTAGCCTTTGTCCGGACACCGTTTTTCAATTCCAGGGAACCATTGACAAATACATGCATGAAACCCTCTGGATAAACATTGGGGGATTTAAGGGAGCTCTTGTCGGCAATTTTGTCGAAATCAAATAACGTAATATCGGCGGCATATCCTGGTTTTAATGTCCCACGATTCTTTATTCCCAAACGTTTAGCTGGAAGTTGTGTAATTTTCTGGACAGCCTCAGGTAATGTTAATATCTGTTGATTTTTAACATATTTCTCAAAAAAACGAGCCGTCCAATTATAGCTGATTGGAGACCATCGCGTATTTTTTAACTTTCCGTAGGGGGCTAATGCGATGTTGTCTGATATGACACCGCAAGTAGGTTGTTGCAGACAGAGAGTGATATCATGATCTGAAAAGCTTTGCGATGTCCATGTTGCATTGTACAAATTGTCTTTTTCTTGCAATAAGATGTCTAAAGCGGCCTCGTATGGATCTAGGTTAAGAGTCCGGCCAATTTCATCAAAAGTCATACCAACGAGTTCAGGTGAGTTGTCTGCCCTGAAAAGCGCAATTTTTTCCCATTGTTTTTCTTTGACAAGCTGCCAAACAGGTTTGGGGTTGATTTTTAATTTTTTCCGCTCTTCAGCGCTTGAAAGTCTCTCCAAAATTTTAGGAACACCGCCCTCAAATGACCATGCAGGAAGAATGGAACTCATAGTGGTAAATGACCATACATCCGGTATCACATCATAACTGACGTCAACTCCACATTGAGTCGCTCTTTCGATCATATCAAGCGTATGCTTCATGGCGTATTCTGGAGCGCCAAATTTAGGTTGAATATGGGAAATTTGCAGCTTTGCTCCTGATACCCGAGCTGTCGCCAATGCTTCTGTAAATCCCAAGTCGTAGAAAAGGTCACGGTTACGCACGTGTGTAGCGTATAGTGCATCATAACGAGGGAGGACCTTACACAGTTCGACAATTTGTTCAGGGGTGGAAATACTCCCTGGCCAATATTCAAGGCCCGTTGTAAAACCGAAAGCGCCTTGTTCCAAAGAGGCTTCGAGTAATTTTATCATCTCATCGAGTTCTTCGCGGCTAACCGAACTTGAGTCTTCTCCTTTAATGGCGCGGTAAATGGGGCCATGCCCTACCATGGCGAGGACATTGACACCCAGTTTTTGTTTCTCAAGGTGCGACAGATAATCATCAAAACTTTTCCAGGTAATAGGAAGTCCAGAATGATAACCGATGATAGACTTGCTAAAACTTGACGGATTGGCAACCGGAGCACAGCTATGGCCACATTGTCCGATCGCTTCCAGGGTTACCCCCTGATGCACCTGATTCTCAGCGGCACCGTTGACCAATAAAGTAAAGTCGGAATGTGTGTGCATATCAATAAACCCTGGTGATACAACCAGGCCAGATGCATCAATTTGTTCTAGAGCAGAATATTTTTCTAGATCACCAATAACATCAATGACTCCATCTTTAATGCCGATGTCACTTTGATAACCTGATTGACCAGTACCATCATAGATGGTTCCATTTGCTATGATATAGTCGAGCATAAATTGGCCTTTGGATTATTGTTGTTGGGAAAAAAGAAAGTCATAACTTGAATATCATCGATAACCATGTTGCAAAAAGTCATTGAGTTCTTCGATATTCATTTTATGCAATCCTAGCATTTTAGCTGTTCTACCAATACCCCAAAAATCTGTTTCTTCTACTATTCCACTCAGATGAATTATCGAATCACAAACAGGTGTTGGAACTTCGAATTGTTTGCCTAAAGAAGATATCAAGACCAAGCCAACTTGAACATCTTCGGTAAAAAACCTTTTATCTGTATCAAAATTGACTCTTATATCCCACTTTTTCCTCATTTCTTGAATTTCATCCCAGGTCATACCAAATCTTTTTTCACAAGCTGCCATCGGTGAGATAGTTTTGAATTTCAATACATCAAGAATGCCTGCTATCTCGCTATTAACAGCCGTAATAACTTTTTCAACAGATGGAGAACAACCATCTTTGTAGAAATTAAAGTTTCCCTTTCCAAATTCTATTTGACTCAAACTCATTATCGCAGGTGCCGGATGGGCGATAAAATTAGTATTACACAGGCCTACTTCCAACACATTTTGCATTTTATACGAATCTGGATACATTGTTTGAAAAACAGAAAAAATATCATCAATATCCTCTCCTGGAAATGTACCAATGCCCAAATTACCTGTACGTCGTTCAACATGAACCTTGTTTTGCCCAATTTTTCTGCAAATGTACGGAAGTGTAACTGTTTCTGCCAACCTAACTTCTGAACTAACCCGCTGCTCACGAAATTTCTTAGCCATCAGAAGAGTTCCCGCAGATCCTGGTAATAAAAAAATTGTCTGCCCGGGTTTGATAATGGGGACGAACATGTCTGCTAATGTATCCTGCGCATTTGCCTGGGTAACAATCATAATGAAAGAGCATTTCGTTATTGCCTTTTCAAGATCCGTTGTTACTAGATTTAATCTGGAAAACCCTGTCTTTATCGGCCCAGATATTTCGACACCTCCCGTCTCAATAACCGAGTTAATATTGCTTTTAAATTTTGGAAATTCGAATAGGTTAACTTTATACCCATCAAGAGCCAGGTCGGCTGCCATTGCAAACCCCCCATTTCCAGCACCAATTACTGCTATTTTTTCTCTCATCTTCTAATTTCTCCACATGCGAACACGAATTTAATTTAAAATTCCTCTAGTTATAGCAAAACTATGCAGTTACTGGAGTTAAGAACTGTAGTAACGGCTGGTATACATGGCGGACTTGCCTCAAGAATTCTATTTAGCAAGCAGCAAATGTTTACAATTGTTTGATATCAATAGTAAATAGCTACATCTGCGGAATTATAACTAAAAGGGTGATCAAGAAAAATACAATCTGCCTTGCGCTGAGAACACGTGATCTTCAGAAGCAGAAGAGAACGAATTCAGTCTTATAATTGGATAGCCGCTGTGTGGATCTGAAACTCTGTTCCTCGATTATTTAGCCATTAAACACTGAATAAAGACTCAACTATACAGGTCAAAGACCTGGAACTTGATGTCAGCATACTCTTTTTTTTATTTGCTAATTCCATAAAAGAAATTGGGTAGCCAGACGACCCAATCCTGGGATATACAAAATGCGATCAATACTATCACGTATGCCAGGGCAAAGGGAAGAACTCCAATTGACATCTCCTCTATCTTATCATCGAGAATTCTTGCCGATACGAACAAATTTGCTCCGACAGGCGGTGTTAAGAATCCAATCTCGCATGTGAGTGCTACAAATACCCCAAAAAAGATTGGATCTACGCCAATATTCTTTGCAACTGGCAATAGCACTGGAGTAAAAATAACGATCTGAGCCAGAGAATCCATGAACATCCCAACAATCATAAAAAATATTCCTATCAGTAGAAGTACAAAAAATGGATTCGTTGTTATGGCAGTTAATATGGATTCTACTTGAATTGGTATGTCATAAAGAGTGATAAGCTGCCCAAATGCAATAGTAGGCCCTAAAATAAGTAACAGTCCACCGAATAGAGCTGTAAATTTCAAGGCTTCCAGAATTTTTTCCACGTCGAGCTCTTTATGAACAACTAACCCAACAAAAAGGGCATAGAATACTGATACGCCTGCCGCCTCTGTGGGGGTGAAAAATCCTGCGTAAATACCTCCCAATACTAATAATGGTGCACCAATAGCCCATTTGCCGCGCCATGTAGCAATCAACAGTGCACGAAAATTAAAAGAATCTCTATGGCCCCCGAAGCCTTTCAGTCGAGCAACGAACCAAACAATCATGATAAGAAGCAGGGAAATAACTATTCCTGGAACAACTCCACCGAGAAATAAGCGCGGAATTGATTCCTCTGCAACAAGAGCATACATAATGAGCATGTTGCTTGGGGGGATCATCGTGCCCAGTGCTCCACCTGCTGCAGCAATTCCTCCTGCAAATCGATTTGAATAGTTTTCTTTTTTCATTGCCGGAATTGTTACAGTTCCAATTGCTGCAGTTGTGGCAGGTCCGGAGCCACAAAGTGCCGAAAAAAAACCACATCCGACAACGGTGACCTGTCCCAAGCCGCCCTTAAACGAGCCAACCATTTTGTCAGCAACATCTATCAGTCGCTCTGCCATTCCTCCTGACTGCATTAATCGGCCGGATAAAATGAACAATGGTATGGTCAAAAGAGGAAAGGGTTCGTAACCTTGGAAACCGGTTTGAGCTAAGAGTGCGAAAGGAATATCGAGAAAATATAGCCCTACAGCCGTAGCGATGCCTGCACAAATGGGAATTGGCACCCCTATTGATATCGTAATCAAAAATACTATTAACATCCAGACAGAGCCACTCATTGCTGTCTCCTAAAACGTTTCTTGGTAGGTTTCCTCAAATAGGTAGGTCTTGAGCGCCGTCTTTTACCCAACTATAGTAAACCTGAAAAATTCTAAGCGTCATTAGTGCGAAGCCAAGAGGTACAATTGCTTGAGGCCATTTTTGATCAATTTGGAGAGCAGGAGAAATGTAAAGCTGGTTCCACAATAGTTCTATGTATTTATAACCATGCCAAACCATGAAGATATTAAAAGCTACCCACATGCAGTCACCTAAAATAATGAGAGTCATGGCGGCAGGTTTTGGTAGCTTCACCACACCTATCATAATTCTCAAGTGCGCTCTTTCTCGCACACTGAGGGCTGCACCCATGTATACAAACCAAGCCATCCCGTATATTGCTATCTCTTCAGGCCATGCAAGAGCAGTTCCTAAAACGATTCTCACAATTGCTTGGAGAAAAACACAAATTGCTATAGCACTAATAGCAAAATAACAAATGATTTCTTCAAACTTCTGATCAATAATTTTCAGTGATAAAAGTATCTTATTCATGACTTTTGATCTTTTAAATTTAATTTCGTTTTATTTAACTCGTCCGTTTTAGAATATGGGATCCATTGATATTTTATTGACAATCAGTCATTTATTAATTTGTCTGGATTAAGGTTCCGGTTTAACTGGTTTATGAGTCAACCTGCAGCGAGTGAAGAACTTAAAATCCTTTTCCCTCCAGCTGCAGGTTGAGTGAGCAAACCGCTGATTAGGACATTCGTCAACCAGTGCCAGAACATGAACATTTACATCTAAATCCTGTAGGCGCCGAAACTTGAATCGGACACATATTTATTTTGCTTCTTCACGGATTTTCATCAACATAGATTTGAACTCTTCACCCTTCTCCTCTGCAAATTTGTTCTGAACCTTCATTGCTGCTTCAATGAATTTGGCTTTATCGGGTCGAGTAATTGTCATTCCATTTGAAGCCAAAAAGGATCGAATCTCCTCAGTTGCCTTTAATGAAATATCATTTGTATACTGGTTTGCTTCGCGTGCTGCTTTTTGTACTGCAGCTTTCTGATCGTCGTCAAGTTTTGACATGAACCTGTCACTCGCCAGTAGTGGAGAGAATGCTGCAAAATGCTCTAAGACAGCTAAATTTTCAGCAAATTCATAGAACTTCATGGCCTTTATGGTGTCCGTTCCATTATCGCCACCATCAATGGTCCCTGTCTGCAGAGCTGTCGGTGTCTCAGACCATGCAAGCGGCACTGGCTCTGCACCAAAGGCTTTGAAAGTTTCGATCATTACATTGTTTTTTGGCACTCTGTATTTCAATCCTCCAAAATCTTCGAAAGTATTTATCGGGCGCTTTGTATTATAGAGGTCACGATATACAACAGGTCCATAGCATAAGTAATGGACCTTGGTGGTTTGACGCATCTTACCGAAAATTTCTTGCCCAACTGGACCGTCTAAAACGTTTACAACATGCTCCGCATTTTGAAATATATAAGGGAGTACGAAAACGTCTATCAATGGAAAATGTGGAGAAATGTTATTGGCTGTAATAATAAATGCATCGATAGTACCAAGTTGTAATGACTTAAAAGCTCCATCCTCAGTGCCAAGTTGACCACAACAGCGCAGCTTGACCTCCACTGTTCCATTCGTGTATTTCTCAGCTAACTCTTTAAATTTGGTAGAAAGAATACCATAATTGTGCTCCAAAGGTGTCGACCATCCAATGTTCATTGTCACCTTTTTTGCTAAAGCAGATTCCCCCATGAGGAATAACCCTAATGCCATCACTGATAGCATTGTCATTATTATTCTTTTTCTATTCATTTTGGTTCCTCCTAACTCGTGTGACAAAAAGTTAATTTATCCTTAATCCATTCATGGATAGCAGGACTCTTCGAATTTTCGTTCCAGTTGGTGTCGTATCACCTCCTTTATTCATTTTTTAATCAAATAGCCTCGCTGGTAAGTTCTTTGTATTTGTAAACTTTGACTGCTTGCCAATGAGAGACCATTTCACGCAAAAACCCTTGTTATCTCTATGATTGACAAAGACCGAATCAAAAAATATTGGTTGCCACCTGTTTGATAACCTTAGCGACGGTTCGGCAGTCATCGAGTGAAAAAGTCAATGGAACACGAAAATCACACATAAAATCCAATATATTTCGAGTAATTGGTAATTTTGGGATGTCGCTGACAAACTCCCAATGTTCAAAGCTGCTGGTAAAGCCAGTTGGTTCATCAGAGCCAAACCATTTAATTTCGACCCCACGGTGTCCACATTCGGCAATAAAAGACTGGACCTGAGTCCGTGAAACTCCCTCAAGGGTAAACTGAATCGAACTGCCTACAGGGGACTCTTTTTCCGGGCGAGCAGGCACACGGATGTGAGCAACCTCTTTTAGTAAAGCTTCCAACACCGCATATCTTTCATTCCATCTCTGGCACTGTGTTTCCAGATTTTTCAACTGAGGACGCAGAATGGCAGCACGAAGATTATCCATTCGCATACTGAAATTAGGAATGGATTTATGAAGAGAGTCGAACACCTCAAGAGCAGATCTGGAAAGATGCTTCTTATAGAGCATATAAGAGCCAGAATATAGTATGGCCTTGGCGATAATTATATCATCATCGGTGACCAGCAGTCCGCCTTCGCCTGAGTTTATATGTTTGTACGTCTGGGTGCTGTAGCAAGCAATGTCACCAAAGGTGCCGCTTAAGCGCCCAGCCCATCTCGCCCCTAAAGTATGTGCACAGTCTTCTATCAGGCAAATACCCAGAGTCTCGCAAATCTCACAAATCCGATCCATATCGGCCATGTGGCCTCGCATATGTGAGAGCAGCAAATACTTTGAATCAGTTTCTCGGGCTTTTGTAACGAAATCGTCAACGTCGATAGTGTAATCGTTCGTGATTTCCGTTAGGACAGGGATGCCACCCGCATTTACAATGGCTCCAGGTACAGGGGCCAGTGTATAAGCGTTAGCCAGGATTTTATCGCCAGGTTTAACACCCGCACTTTTTAAGGCCAGGTAGAGGGCACTGCCGCAGGAGGCACACGCAAGACAGTATTTCTTGCCGAGATAATCTGCAAACTCCTGCTCCAGCAACGATGCTTCTGAATCCTGATCTGTGGCTGAATTATAACGATGCAACCTGCCGCTTTGCATCACTTCCACTGCACGCTGAATACTCTCTGTCGGCAGAGATTCCTGTTTAGTGAATTCTTTTGAAAATAAGAGATAGTCAGTTTTCTCAGGCATCATTCACAAAGCCTCAATACAGGTTATATTTTAAGAAGTTGATTTCATCACGTCGTAAAATCAATTTAATTTCTGCTCATAAACTTCAAAATCCCATTTTTCGTCCGGGAAATACTTTCGCAACCGAACGTCGGCGGCCCGGGCATGCCCCTCCATCCCCTCAATGCGCGATATCCGCGAGGTGACTGCACCGATTTTCCGGTTAGCTTCTTTGGTGAGCTTCTGATAGGTGACAGTTTTTATGAACTTGCCGACACTTAAGCCCCCCGAATACCGGCCCGCTTTTTTCGTCGGCAGGATATGATTAGTACCCGAAGTTTTATCCCCATGGGGAACCGTGCATTCCTCTCCCAGAAACAGAGAACCGTAATTTTTTAGGTTGGCAAGCCACCAATCAAGATCTTCAGCGATTACCTGAACGTGCTCTGCGGCATATTCATCATTCACTTCAGCCATTTCTTGCCGATCGGAGCACAAGATAACCTCCCCATAATCTTGCCAGGCAGTTTCCGCGACCTCTGGGTTTGGCAGGTCTGCAATGACTTTTGGCATGAGACTGATAACTGTTTCCCCCAGTTTTTTCGAATCTGTGACAAGCCACACCGGCGAATCATAGCCATGCTCGGCCTGGCTCATGAGATCGATCGCTACGATGTATGGATCAGCTGTATGATCTGCGATGACCAGGGATTCTGTGGGACCGGCAAAAACATCGATGCCAATTTGGCCAAAAAGAATTCTTTTTGCCTCAGCCACAAAGCTATTGCCGGGCCCGACAATTACATCGGCTGGTTTACCGGTGAAATGGCCATAGGCCATCGCAGCAATTGCATGAGCACCACCCATCATCATGAATATGTCAGGTTTACAAAGCGATGCGGCATAAAGAATTGCCGGATTGATCGTTTTTCCATCATGAGATGGAGATACTGCTACTACAAACGGTACGCCAGCTGCACGTGCGGTGGCAATACTCATGATTGCGGATGCTGCGTGGGCAAACCTCCCACCAGGGATATAACAGCCTGCCGTATTGCATGGAATAAGACGCTGCCCAAGCGTCATACCGGGAGTGATTTCAGTTTCGAATTCAAGCAAGCTCTGCCGCTGTTTTTTCGCAAATCCATAAACTTGTTCATAGGCAAACTTCAAATCTTCTTTAATCTGTTCAGGCAGTGTTGCCCCTCTCTCTTCGATTTCCTCTGTTGTCAGGATTAATTTACCTGACCAATTTTTAAATTTTGCTCCGTAATGGCGGAGATATGAGTCTTCACCATTCTCCTGAACTTCTTTAAGAATGGTATTAACGATTTCCTGGACCTCAGTCTCATCGGATTCAGGAGTTTTGATAGCTTTTTTTAAGTATTCACTCATTTGAATTGCCCCTTGTCCAGAACGAAGAATATCCGCTTATTTTTGGCTGATAAAAATATCGTAGTGAAACTGCGTATAAAATGCTGCTAGGGGGTTAATATATTTGCTACATAGTTTCTATTATAGAAACTATGGTTCGTTTAGGGATAAGATATTCGTAACCTCTTTTAGACATG
>JABDPQ010000218.1 GCA_013042695.1 Desulfobacterales bacterium
CGATCTCGATGCATTCCTTCGAGATGTTTAGCCAGAGGTTTCAGCAATTGTGGACTTTCGGCAACGGACAGCCCGGAGGTACCGGTGCGGAAAATCTTCATCCAGTTAATCTCGGGTTCAAGTACAAGCACACGACGAACATTGAGCAATATACCAATGACCAGTACGCCAACAATAACTGAATTAAATCCCCAATTAGCCATAAACGCAGCTTTCAGGGGAACAAATAGAAGGGCACAGATCGCGGCCACGAGACCTAAGAAAAAGGCCATCATAACTAGGTAATAGCGAGATTTACTCATAATTTTAATTCCAATATAGTGATGCAACCAGCTATTTGACACAATAATTTTGGTGATGAATTATTGCATACAAACGATAGTAGAGAAGGTTAGTAAACAAGTTATCATACTGAGCAGAGTTTTTAATGCACGCTCTATTATACCAGCAAAAGGTTGGATAGTAATAATTTTGCCTGTAGGCGACAAATCGTTTGCGGAGTCTGTTTAAATTCTGAATTATCAAACGAATTATTGTTTGAAATGTGACAGCGAATTTCATTGTCTTGAACCGTTTATATCCAGCACAGGCAATGGTTCGCGCAAGCTTTTTTTGGTGAGAAGAGATGATTGTGGTTTATTACATGCTATGTGAGCCACTTGCAAAACGCCCTTTTTGTTCAACCTCTGCGCTATGCTTAAATTTTTATCCTCGGAATAGCAATTATATGCCTGCGGTAAAAATTTTTCGCATGGTTTGACCTTGAACGAAAATCATCGTTTTGCAAAAGGCTCATGGAGTAAGAAATTCATCTATCAGTGAACTCTTTTGTTAGCTGAATTACCGGTGAGCGTTATGCACTGCTTAATAGAACCCTTAAACCGTTGAAAACAAAACCAACTACTTGATATTATTTTCAAAACGTAGTTTCTCTCCATGAAATTGCCATGGAGACCCGTTCGGCAATCTCCGCAATGTTTGCCAATAACGATCGCCATCCTTTCTTTTACGATAATCAAGACAGTAATGCAGTCCCCGAGATTCTTTTCGCATTAAGGCACATTCTACAATCATTAAGGAAACATGTGAAATATTTCTCAATTCAACCATATGGTCTGAAACGTAATATGCTCTATAGTGCTCTTCAATTTCTTCTGAAATATCTGTTAACCTTGTTTTTGCAAGTTTCAGTCTTTTGACTGTTCGGACAATTCCGACATAGTTCCACATTACACGCCTGATTAAATCCCAATTGTGGGATATCAGGACTGCCTCTTCAAGTCTATTTGCTTCACCGTAATGCCAGGAATCCACGTCGAAAACATTCTCTTGGCTTAGCCCCCCTGCCCTACTCTGCTGACAATACTCTGCTGCTTTTTCAGCAAATACCACTGCTTCCAAAAGTGAATTACTTGCTAAACGATTAGCGCCATGGAGACCAGTACATGATGTTTCCCCAAGAGCCATTAAGCCAGCGATTGTGGTGTTTCCCCACGTATCAACAAGAACTCCACCGCAGAGGTAATGCGCTGCCGGTACCACCGGAATAGGATCCTTGGTTATGTCTATGCCATATTCTAAACATTTCCCATAAATGGCAGGAAATCGTTTTTGGATAAACCGTGAATCTTTATGGCTTATATCCAAGTACACACAATCATTACCACTCTCCTTCATGATTTGATCTATCGAACGTGCAACCTTATCTCTGGTGGCTAACTCTTTTCGACTGTCATACTTCTCCATAAATCTTTGACCCTCAGCGGTGACAAGAATAGCCCCCTCACCTCTAACGGCTTCTGAGATAAGGAAATTTTTTGCCAAAGGATGGAAGAGACAAGTCGGATGGAATTGTACGAACTCCATATTTGTAACTGATGCCCCAGCTCGTGATGCCATCGCCACACCATCTCCCGTCGCAATGTCGGGATTTGTTGTATAGAGATATACTTTCCCTGCCCCTCCTGTACACAAAACTGTTACTTGAGCGGTAAAAGGAACGACTTTATCTTCTTCCAACATGACATAAGCACCAACACAGATTCGTGCACCGTTACTATCACGCACCAACAAATCAACAACAACATGATCCTCCAGCAGTATGATATTCGGGTTATCCTTTACCTGAGCCAGCAATGCTCGTTCAATTTCCCTCCCGGTTAAATCGTAGGCATGCGCCACTCTTCTGTGGCCATGCCCTCCTTCCCGCCCCAGACTCAGTTTACCGGTCCGTTCATCTCTTACGAAACCGACGCCATAATTTATCAAATCGGTGACACGACTCTTGCCGTTTTTTATCACCATCTCAACAATTGCCGGATCACAGAGACCATCACCTGACACTAATGTATCATCGATATGAGAATCAAAGCTATCGCCTGAATCCAAGACAGCTGCTATGCCTCCCTGAGCTAAATTTGTGGCAGTATCCAGATCCTTTTTTTTTGTTACAACAATGACGGTCCCATGTTGCGCTACCCGTAAAGCAAAAGATAATCCAGCGATACCTGAACCGACCACCAAATAATCACTCTCCACACAACACCTCATTCGAATGTTTCACGTGAAACAACACCGGTTGACTGGTTAAATAATACACTTAAACACTAACTACGCCAATAAAGATACTCAATTACGATTAATGAGATAAATGAAGGACGATAATTGAAAATTTTCTTGAGGTGAAGACGATTCCCGATTAAAAGGAACACTAAGTTTTTATAAATTCTTGGAGACTCATGGTGGAAAGAATCCGAAAAGGTATTGTCCTTGCAGTAGCAAACCAGAAGGGTGGTGTCGGCAAAACAACGACAACGGTTAATCTGGCAAGTGCTTTGGCTCTTAGGCGAAAACGAATTCTCATTGTTGACTCCGATCCGCAAGGTAATGCCTCAAGTGGCGTTGGAATTTCGACGAAAAAACTCGACTCGCATCTTTATCA
>JABDPQ010000227.1 GCA_013042695.1 Desulfobacterales bacterium
CAGGATCGGAGCTCTACCGGGGGCTTGGTAGCATCTTGCTCGGTGGACTTGCTTTGTCAACTCTCTTTACCTTATTCGTCATTCCTGCGATGCTTGCCTTTGTTATTGGCTTTGAAAGGAGTAGAACAAATGAAGATGCTTAGCTTTTTCCTGGTCTTAACTCTTATCCCTCAGGTCGTCTTCGCCCTCACTCTTGAGCAGATGCAGAGGGCTGCCCTGGAAAATCGCGCCCTCGTTAAGCGCTTTGAAACGGAAATAGAAAAAGGTGCCGAAAATATCAGGATTGCTCGAGGTGAATATTACCCTTCGCTAGATATTCTTTACAATACCTTCACCATTGATGAAGCAACACTAACAGAGAGAAGGGAAAACAGTATTTTCTCGGGAATCGTAACCTGGAATATCTTTGCCGGCTTCAAAGACAAATATTCGATTAAGTCGGCTGAAGCTCGTAAAGAAGTGGACATGCTCCGACTTTCAAGCATCGAACAGGATATCCAATTATCTGTTGCTCTCAGATACCTGGCGGTATTTTTTCAGCAATCTCGTCAAGAAGTCGCCGAAGATACTTTCAAAACCTTAGAGGGCCTCTACCTGGATAGCAAGAATCGTTATGATGTCGGACTGCTCGACAGAAATGCGGTACTCAAGTTTAAAGTAGATTTCGACAATGCTGATTTAGCCGTAAAAAGAGAAAAGGCCGATCTGGAAAAAGCACTTTATCTCCTGGCCCGCGAGGTAGACCAGACCATCAGTTATCCCCAGCTCAACTTCAATGAGTTTCAAGTTCCCCCTGCGCTTGAAGACAAAGAGGATTATGAGCAAGTGATGCTCCGTTCGCGAAGTGAGCTTAAGGTTCTTGAGGGACTCGCTGTCGCAGCGGCATATAACGTTGATGCAGAGTATGGTGACTATTATCCACAATTTGAACTGGTGGGCAGGTACCGAAAATATGATGACAGCTTGCTCAATGGCCGGGGCGAATTTACAGACGAAGAGCTGCGGGCAGAACTGGTGATGTCATATAACTTGTTTGAAGGCTTTATCGACGAAGCTGAGATCGCCAGAGCAAAGGCTGAGGTACGGTCGTTGAAGTATGATCTCAATGAGTTGCAGAACAGTTTAAAAACTGAACTTAAAAACCTTTTTGTCGACTATGACATCAGCCTTGCCAATGTCGCTGTGGCCCGTGAGGATATTACCTTCGCTGAGGAAAATCTGCGAATCACCGAGCTGAAGTATAAAGAAGGGCTGCAACGGCAGCTCGATCTACTTGATGCAGTATCAAATTTGACCCGGGCACAATCAAATTACGTTGCCGTAGTAAGAACGGTTTTTGAGAACTATTTCCGAATCATCAGGATGATAGAAGGCTTTCCAGGCCGATCATGATTGTTATTGGGCAGGCAACGTCAACACAACCAAATGGAGGCAGATGCAATGTCAGAAAAAAAGGTGCCAAGTAAACATTACCAGAATTTACTCAAACGCTTTCCAGAAGTTATGGCGGCAGTGGAAAACCTTGGAACAACAGTTAAAGACGCCGGTCCTCTTGATAGAAAAACGTCTGAATTGATCCAGTTAGCCGTTGCAGCCTCTGCACAATCTGTCGGCTCCGTTCACTCGCATGCCAGAAGAGCACGCGCTGAAGGAGCAACACAGGAAGAGCTAGAACATGCCCTGCTGCTGCTCACATCGACCATTGGCTTTCCAAAGGTTGCTGCAGCTCTTAGCTGGATTCAGCAGCCTGCCAAATAAGGTTCTTGCCTTAATGCACGTTTATGCAACCATACATGCATGGCGTTCCCCTGCCATCACCGGTGAACTGTGCATATTTAAAACTGCTGCAGACTCATTAAGGCCGTACCATTTCATTCTTCTTGGCAAAAGCCGTTAAACACTCAAGAAATTGTTATTATTTGTTTTTTTGATAAACCAAGTTTGGATTACAGGGGTTGCTATTTTGCCGGGAAGTGAATTTGGCAGGGATGAAAAAGAACTCACTGCCCGTATTGCCTATGTTGATTTTAACAGCAGAGAAGCCCTGGATAATTATCCAATTGATAAGGCTTTTGATGATTCATTTGTAAAAACCTATTGCGCCAGAACCATAGAGGCAGTGGGTCGCCTGGTGAACTGACTGTAAAAACAATAACGTCCGCCTATCTCTGTGAAATGGGTTGAATAGGTTGAACTGACCAGTGTTTTGATGACCAGAGACAAATTATCGCAGTAGAATGGATCTTGTCTCCTTTGTACTGAGAATATCATACCCAGCTTGTGCCAAAGCCGATTTCAGTGCTGTCACCAACGCTATGTTACTCACAGCAATAGAACCGTCTCAGGCAACAGAATCTTCAAACCCAACCCTCAGAATTGAAGCACCAACCGCAGCAGCCTCGGGTGAGCGGAAAAATCTCTGCTGCCGACGAGTATGACTCCCCAGCCGCCCGTTGGAGCAACAGCAATACTTATCTTTTTGCCCATTGAGTTATCCTTATTGCCTCTTACTTACCAGAAGGGTGATTACTTCTCAAAATTGCAACGCAATCAACCGGATTAGCTGACTGTAACCCCTGCAGCAACAAGCTCGGCCACGATTTGATCACGTGAGGCCGAATCAACAGCCCGTGTTCCCTGAAGTAGAACCCTGGTTTTAAACCCGAGTGAGACAGCATCAAGAGCAGTAGCTTTGACGCAATAATCCAGCGCCAGCCCAACCACGTCAAGCTCAGTAATCTCATATGCATGCAGATCATCTTTAAGTTTTGTTTCGTAAAGCCGGGCATTGTCATAAAAAGCTGAGTAAGAATCAACCCGTCGGCTTTGTCCTTTTTTTACGAGTAAGGTTTTACGGCCTGCCGCTATTACCTCGGATAAGGCCTCTTCAATTTCATCAGCAAGGCATGCTCCAGATGTGTTCTGGACGCAATGATCCGGCCACAGCACTTGCGGCTTACCCGAGAGCTCTCTCACCTCAAAGAGGCTGGCCCCTGGGTGAGCCGAAGCAAAGGAGCCATGTCCCTCAGGGTGCCAATCTTTTGTAAAAACAAGAAGGTCATACTGACGCCCCATTCTGATGAGATTGGCAACAAAGGGAAGAATTGTATCACCTTCAGGAACGGCGAGTGGTCCGCCCGGAAGAAAATCGTTTTGCATATCTACCACAACTAATGCCTGCTTCATTTTGTCCTCGTCAGCTTGGTGAAGGTGTATCGTCCAGATTTAACGATGCCCCAAAGTCAACTTTTTTCTATTCTCCTCAAATTGCCGATCGCGCATCTCCTCCCTGCGTTCAAACAATGTCTGCGACAGACCTGCCGCAAAGGCGTGAGGATTATCAAAGCGAAAAATGGCCGGATCAAACGCCGCCAAATTCTCCCGGGTCCTTTTACGCAGTACCGCTATCGATTCACCGCTGTCTATTCGCTCACCGTCACGAAAAAGAGGCGCCAAAAGAGTGCTAACACGTATATTCTTAGTTGAAATTATTTTGCGCTTCCAGCTGTCTTCGGGAGAAATAATGGTGATAATGTTTTCTGAGTCTCCTGGTTGCTGCTCTGTCAACGTGTCAAAAATCACATCCCCGACACAAAGATCGTTCTGCCATAGTCTCGCCACATCCAAACGTCCCGGTATAGTGGTTTTGGCAGGCTGCTCAGATAGCTTCATTTTTTCAACCAGCTCTGAGTCTTTGTCCTCGACCGCTGCAAGCTTATAAACACCCCCCAACGCCGGTTCATCAAATGCCGTCACCAGCTTGGTGCCAACGCCCCAGATATCAATGGGCGCACCTTGTGCTTTGAGGCTGGAAATCAGTCTCTCATCTAGATCATTGGAAGCAACAATCCTGGTCGACCCAAAACCATGTGCATCGAGCAGCTTCCGGGCTTCTGCAGCGAGATAGGCAAGGTCTCCGGAATCCAGACGGACGCCCATTAAATCTGCGCCTTTGCTTCTCAGCATCGTACCAACATCTATGGCATGCCGAACCCCTTCAAGTGAATCATAGGTGTCAACAAGCAGCACCGAGTTATTGGGGAAAACATCTGCATAGGCATGTAACGCCTCCAGCTCATTGTCAAATGCCATCACCCAGCTATGTGCATGCGTTCCCCGCACAGGAATCCCATAACGGGCAGCGGCAAGAACATTGGAGGTGGCATCGGCACCGCCTATATGGGCGGCCCGACTGGCTGACAACCCCCCGTCTAGGCCGTGTGCTCGCCGTAACCCGAATTCCAGCACTTCATCCTCTCCTGCAGCGAGGCGAACTCGTGAGGCTTTGGTAGCAATCAGGCTTTGAAAGTTGACAATGGCGAGCAATGTTGTCTCGATAATTTGAGCATCAAGAAGCGGTGCACAAACCCGGACAATTGGCTCATGAGGAAAAACAATAGTACCTTCTGGAATCGCCTCAACCGTACCTGTAAAATGCCATTGTTTAAGAAAATCAACAAATGACCGATCAAAAAATCGTTTGCCGTTTTTCCCTGAAATTGATCTAAGATAAGCGAGGTCTTCCGCGCTGAAAGAGAGGCCGTCAAGCCAGTCTGCAAAAGATCCGATCCCTGCTGCAACCACATAGCGCCCCCCAAAAGGTGGGTGCCGATAAAACATATGAAAGATGCTCTTTCTGTCTGCAATTCCAGCCTCATAATAGCCTTGAGCCATAGTAAGCTGATAAAAATCGGTTGCCAGAGCCTGCGATGTATCGGGATGCAGGGTCTTTTTAATACCCGCTTGCCCCTGTTTCGCTTGTTGCCGCTTATTTTGTGAGCTCATCTTACTCATTTTTCAAATAACGTTGCCAACTCCTGTGTTTTTCCTGCTGCTGTCTGGCCGCCACATCTGTAAAGGGAAATCCCGGAATTGCTAACCATGTTTTTAGCCACTTATCAGCTAAAAGGTAAAACGTACCTGGTGATCATTCAAGCTTTGTCATTGTTGTCTAGGAATCATGTATGGCTTATATGCCATCTTCGGTAATACCGAGAATGGTCTGCCAGAGTTGATCTGTTCTCCAATGCTTCAGTATGATGACCGGTTTGTTTTCGAGTATGGTGACAATAGATTCTGCTTCACCTGGTAAAATTCCCGACAATACGAACCACTTCTGTTTCAGAAAACCGCCTGAATTAATAATATTTCGCATGACATCGTAGCCGATATTGGCCACCAGGAGATCAGAGGCGATAGCGGTGAAATGTTCCGCTCTGCCGTTGATGATGAGAATATTCTGCTGCAATGAATTCAGCTCCACGTTTCTTTTTGCTGTCCTGGCGGCAAGCTGATTGTAATCAACCGCAATAATTTTTTGACAGCCCAGGCGGGCTGCCGCCAAAGCGAGGATACCGCTCCCCGTCCCCAGATCAAGCATTGATGCCACCATGCCACCACCATAGGCGATTTCTATGGCCTGCAAACAGGCAAGCGTTGTTGGATGTGTACCGTTCCCAAAGACAAGACCTGGGTCAAGCGTAATCGCTACCTCGTCATCACCTGGAACTGCCTTGATCCAAGGAGGATTGAGAATGAACCTGCCAACCTTGATCGGTTCTATTGAACCACCCTGCCATTGCTTGTAGGACATGGTGTATGTGTCCAGTAATTCAAGAGAAGTGTGTTGCTCTAAAAGTGTGCTGATGAACACTTTTTCCGGCTCAAGGAAAAACAAGAATGAGTGGCCATCTTCAATCCAGTTGCCGATAAAGGTGCTCTCCGGAAATGTATGATTATCGGAGACAATACCTTTTAGACAATAGATTGTCAGAATAGTATGGGGA
>JABDPQ010000228.1 GCA_013042695.1 Desulfobacterales bacterium
GAGGATCCACCCGTTCTCATTCCGAACACGGAAGTTAAGCTCTTCTGCGCCGATGGTACTGCATGGGCAACTGTGTGGGAGAGTAGGTCGCCGCCGAATTCAGACAACAAAGCCCCCATACCAAATAGCATGGTTCGGGGGCTTTTGTTCTTTAGGCCGTACCACATCTCTGGGGCAATAAAGTTCAAAGAGAGACTTGCGAGATCCGCTTTGAACGAATACTGTTAGAAAACGTATATTTCAATCCCTCAACCCCAACGTTTTGAAAGCATAGTTATGACGCTCTATGAAGTAAGAAAAAACATGGTGTGGCATCTGGAAAATATCCGTTTTCTTCACCCGCCTGATGATTTTACCGGTACCTTCAGCAATGAAAAGATGCAGGCCAGGCACAAGGAGAGACAGAAACATAAAATTAACGACATACTGTCTCGCCTTGAAAGCGAAAAACATCCCGTAAAAGCGATGAGAATCCTCGACCCGCGCGAATATATTCAATTTCTACGCAACAATATTGATCTCTTCAGACAGGCCAACCTTCTGGAAGAAACGGTTTTGTCGCTTTTCTACCGTAAGAATACTCCTTTTGCCCTCGTCGGCAGCTACGAGGTTTGGAAATCACTTTTTGAATGCTGTGATCCTGAGAAAATATACCTCGTTGGTAAACCGTTCCCGTATAAGACGATTACAGCCTATCGTGGCTCTGCCACGGGCATTGCAAAGGGTCTGAACTGGACAGTAAATAAACAGGAAGTAGCCTGGATTCTTGAACGATGGCAGGACAAGTCGCTTGGTGGGGGAACCGTCTTCGGCCTTGAAATAACCAGGGATGATATCCTGGTTTACACCGAGAAAGACAAACGTCAGGAAGTCATCCTGCGAACGGACATTGCCGAAACAAGAGAACCCACCATAATATCCTCACTTTAGCAGAATTGGGGTCAGGCCTGCGCTGATACCTTATTGTGAAGGACTGGTGTACCTGTTCAGTTGTGATGTATTCCCCTTTATTTTCACTTCTGATCCTGACGGAGCGTGATGTAGCGCTGTCGGGCAAGATCATACTCAATCCAATTAACCAGATACGAGCCAAGTGCTTCCCGATAATGACGGATGGCAGTGTTTCGATCCCCGAGGGCTTCAGCCTGAAAACCCAAGGCAGTCCGAGCTGTGAGAATATTTTCAGGAACTTTTCCGGCTTTTTCCATAAGATCTTCTTCCGAGCGCTCACCAAGAAGGGTCTCACCGATTTGCCGATACCAGGAGGTGTCTGTCAGGCGGCAAAACTCCTGGAGCTGCATTCGGGCATCATCCGTATTGCCCATGTGCTGCAATACTCCCGGAACAAGTATACTGGTACCCAAGCGCAGCGCATCTTCCCGACCCGCAAATTGAAGATACTGATTGGCGTACTCCAGTGCTCCCGGCCAGTCTGAAACGATTGCCCCGTAAAAGGCCATGATTGCCTTAAGTTGACGATTATCAGGAGTGATAGAGATAATCTGTGCCAGTAACTGCTGCCGTTTCTCAGGGTCAGCCGCCGCCCGCTCAAAATCTGAGGCAAGGGAGGATACCGTGCCCAGCTGCTCTGCTTTTGCAGCAGTAATCTGCTGAAATTCTTCCCTGAATGTCATCATGGCGCTCGCTCCATCAACACGGCTTGCAGACATCCTATCCAACTCAGCAAGTGCAAGATATAATACCCATTCGTTCGTATCAACTGACAGGACAGCATCGCTGAATAATCTCCAGGCCTCCGCTACCCTGCTGTCTTCCAGGGCAATCACACCTGCCATGTAGCTGATCCACCCCTTCTCGTTAAGATTTTCCCATCCAAGAAGTGCCGATTCAATATCGACAGAGCCTGCCAGCATACTGCCGAGGTAACCTAAAAATTCTCCAGATGAACGCCAATCCAGACTCAATAACTGTCGAAGGTGGGGATTTTGCAATCCACGATCATCACGGCGATCAACCAGATAGCGGATCAAACGTGCCTGATGATTGTCAGGATCGATAGAAAGAGCTCGATCAAGGAGTTTTCCT
>JABDPQ010000229.1 GCA_013042695.1 Desulfobacterales bacterium
TGATAAAAAAACCATTCATTTTCAGGGCCAAGCAGTACTTCAAGATCGATGTCTTTCAGCTCCCGATATGACACACCGAGCAAATCATTCGCAGCCGGGTTGGCATAGAGAACCTGATGATCAAGGCTCACTACCATGACTCCATTAGGTGTCTCTTCGAGAATCTGGTAGAGGTATAAATGGGAACCAAGCTCCCTGGTTACCTCCGGCAGACTTTTCCGTAATGGAGATCTCTCGTCGTCCGATTTCTGCACGCTTATCTACCGTCCGATCAAATCAAGAAACTCCGGTAATTTTTCTTTCCAACCAAGTGCCAGCAATACCACCCCGTCGCCGAGCGGGGCTAACTCCTCGAGAAAATCGACAGCAACGTGCATACCCGCATTTTTCTTGTCCGGGGCCTGCATCATTTTTTTGAGAAATTCCTGAGGAATCGATGGTATTCCCGTCAAATTGTTGAGATATCGGATCATCGTCACCGATTTCAGATATAACAATGAGGTATAGAGCTTAATCCCCGTCTCCTCGGCAAAGGGGAGAAATTGCTCGATAATGTTGAGATCATACGTGGGGCTCAGGGTAACAGACTGGACACCGTGTTGTTCCAGCTGCTTGAAATATTCTGCACGTTCTCGATTAAAATTCACATCGTCTGATAGCTCAAGGTAGACCCCGACATTGAAATCTGTTGCCCCGTCAAGAGGCTCACCACCAAGATCTGTGCCGTTATTCAAGGCTGCAGCACATTGAAGCATAGTGGCAAGGTCAAGATCACCGCTGGTTCTGGCAACAGGTTGATCCCCTTCCTTGGGATCATGGCCTTCCTTTATAACAATTTCCTTAATCCCCAGAGCAGATGCACAGAGCAAGTCGGCTTGAAAAGAAATTCGGTTGCGGTCCCGGCCATTGATAACCATGCTCGGCTCAAAACCTTTTTCTTTTAGAAACAGAGACGGAGCCAAGGGTGACATCCTCATGATCGCATGCTCACCGTCAGTAATTCGAATTGTCTCGATTCGCCCCCTGATGCTGAGGGCTGAGGTGAGAAATGGCTCCAGGTTTGTTCCTTTGGGGGGATCAATTTCGGCAATAAGGTGGGTTGAGCGAGGGGAATAACTGGTGTTAGTAACTTCCATTGAACCTCCTATGATTAAATGAAAATACCCTTCTCGTTATTTCAAGACCAGCGGCCATCCGGACCATGCAGCCAGTCTGAACAAATGTGAGCCAGACAGCGAATCCGGTCTAATCGTCTGCGCTTCCAGGAGATAGATAACACGTTGCACCCCTGATTCTCAAGCAGTTAAGAACAATGTATCTATGTATATAAAAGCAGTAACGGCCAACGCCATTTCTGCATGATTCTAATGTCTTACAAAAGACTGCGCGATGTTGCCGACACTCCAGAGCACAAACTACTCCCATTGAGAGAAATAACGATGCATGCTGGAAGTACTTTATTTCAAGCAGCCGAGACAATGCTCTCGTGCTGACTTAAATTGTCACACAAAGCGAGATAAGAATGTCCGATTTATTTTGCAAGACAGGTTACTCATCGTTTTACCGTCTCGCGACCCGGACCAGCCATTCCGACACAAGGGTATTTCCCATATCCAAAACCTACCCATCGGATGACGTAACTCCGTACATATATTCAAATAATCTTACTATGTACGTAAGCCGGCCTTATATTACTGTCACACTACCTGTTTTGTCAATCGTATATGTGGTTAAATTTTAGACGTTGCACTTAGTCAACTAAGTGCTTGTTATTTATCTGTATAATATTGCTTTTATCGGCAATTATTGTGGTTTTAATTGGGTGCCTGGGAAACTTTCAGATTTTCCCTTACCCTACTGCTGACAAAGAATTACAATACCTGTTATACTCATGCTTTGTTTTTACAAATGAGTATTGCTTCATCAAATAATTCGCAATACATCGAGCTTTTTGCAAGTGGCTCCATCATCAGAAGCAAGGAAAAGCAAGCATGGGTGAGACCCAATATGGGACCGACATCAAGAGTTCTATTGATCAGTTATATTTTATGTTTTAACGAGCTTTTTGAGCTGCTTGATAAAGTACCTTAACGATTTTATAACCATTTCGAGGAGTCATCATATGAAGATAGTCGCGATTCTTGGCAGCCCCCGGAAAGAGGGCAACAGCACAACGCTTGCCACGATAATAGCAGACGAGCTGGTCAACAAAAGCGGCACCGTTATCACTCATTGTCTCAACGATCTCTCGTATAGAGGCTGCCAAGCCTGCGGTGCCTGCAAAACTACAAGCGAGAAATGTGTTTTGAAAGATGATTTAGCCCCGGTACTTGAGGATGTGCGACACGCAGACGTACTTATCCTGGCAACTCCGGTCTACTGGGGGGAGGTGACCGCACAGATGAAAGGTTTTATTGACCGATTCTACTCTTTTCTTACTCCGGATTTTATGACTGAACCGATAAAGCATCGGCTGGCGACAGGGAAAAACCTCGTTTTTATCCAGGCACAGGGTGCTCAAGAGGAGCAATTATTCACCGATATTTTCCCTCGCTATAACTCGTTTTTCACCCAGCTTAACCTCTTTGAAAAAACATATTTTTTCAGGGCATGCGGCGTCAATAACAGAAAAGATGCAGCCACCCGTAGTGATTTGCTCGATCGAGCCAAGGAGATCGCGGCACAGCTTTCAACCTGATGATCGAGCTGATAGCACATCTTCGAGATCGTTTGAATGTTTTTCTGCTTCTTGACCTAGGTCAAAGCAATCTCCTGTCTTATGCCTTATCATTTCAGTTATAATTATTGGATACCACCTTATTGAAAATGATGGAGGAGCACCGACATGAAATGCCCCGGTCAAGATATGCAGTACTGGAAGGCCGAAGCCATATTTGACGTAGACTGTCCCAAATGCGCTCAGCCTGTTGAGTTTTATAAAGACGATACCACCCGCAAATGCGGTAATTGTGGAAACCGTTTTGTTAACCCCCGGATGGATTTTGGCTGCGCCGCCTATTGTCAATACGCAGAACAATGTCTCGGTACTTTGCCAGAAGAGTTTGTCGGATCTCAGGACAACCTTCTCAAAGATAAAGTTGCCGTTCAAATGAAGCGTTTTTACAAGACCAATTTCAGCCGTATCAGTCATGTTTCACGGGTTGCACGATATGCTGAAAAAATAGGCAAGAAAGAAAGCGCCAACCTGCCGGTAATCCTCTGTGCCGCATATCTCAGCGATATCGCCATTGATGAGGTAATGCAGAAATACCAGAGTGATGACCCAGCTCTGATCAAAAAAGAAAGTCTCGTTGTTGCAGTATCTATCTTGTCCGAGCTCGGCGCCAAAGAAGCTGTAATCAAAGAAGTCTGCAGCCTGATTGAGTCTCACAATAGCGATGATGCGAACATATCAGCAGAAAGTAAAATACTCCGTGACGCTGAACGTCTGGCACTCTTGGAAGAACAACACAAAAAGAGTCCCCTGGAAGCAGAACTGCTTGAAGAGAGTATCTCTGAAAACTTCCTGACCAGCGGTGGCCGGCAGCTTGTCCGGGATACCTTTGAGCATATGGGTGTTTTTTCATAAGTACACCGATCTCTAATCGTCCTAGGCAATGACACGATAAGCCCTATAAAGGAGCCTTCTCCAAGCAAACACCAGCCACAGTTTAAACTTTTGATTAATCCATTGTCAGGTTGTTGGTATCATACCGTTTTGCCAAAGACTCGGTTAACTCTCTGGCAGTTAGCAGGTTATTCTCAGATTTTTTGGTCTTCCAATCTGTGCGAGAATCGATGAGATGCTTGATTATCGGAAGCGTCACAAACAGAGTACTGCAGACACCACCCTGCTCGGTTCTTGTTGTCAGGGAACCTGCCTGAAGCAACAGCTCTCCATCTGTCCAGGATAATCTGCTGCTGAAAACATTTGTATAAGACTGCTTTATGTGCTAGTTCAACGGTCATGCTATGATTGCATAAACCACGAGAGACTCCTTTGGTCTGAAGCAAAATCCATACGATACTATATGAGGAAATACAAATGAACACACTTTCCGGTAAAACAATCGGCCTCATAGGACTTGGCTTGATGGGGAGACCAATGAGCATAAATCTGCTGAAAGCCGGCGCTCGATTGATTGTTACAAACCGCTCACCGGAACCGCGTCTGGAGATAGCCAAACAGGGTGCCACAGCCTTTGAGACGCCAGCCGAAGTTGCCGGCAAGGCTGATATAATCATTTGTATTGTTTCAGATACCTCTGCCGTTGAATCAACTCTTTTTGCAGACAATGGAGTGCTTCAATCCTTGCGTGCCCAGACACTGTTTATCGATATGGGCACAACATCGATGAAGGCAACCAAAACATTTGCCCAGGCCGTTTCAGAAAGAGGAGGTTATTACGTCGATGCTCCGGTGTCCGGCGGCACTATCGGTGCAGAACAAGGTAATCTGACCATCATGGCTGGCGGCTCAGATAAAGCCTTCACCATGGCCCTGCCGATCCTTCAGGTTCTTGGAGATCGTATTACCCATGTCGGCTCAACAGGAGCAGGGCAAGTAGCCAAAGCGGCAAATCAGGTAATTGTCGGCCTGAATATCGGCGCAGTTGCAGAAGCACTTGCTCTGGCAAAAGCAGCCGGAGTCGATCCCGGTAAAGTCAGGGAAGCCCTTAAAGGAGGGTTTGCAGACTCCCGGATTCTGGAAGTACACGGCAAGCGTATGGTAGATGGGACATTTGAGCCCGGCGCCAAGTCAACAATACAGCGGAAAGATATGCAGCAGGCCCTCGAGCTGGCGGCAAGTCTTAACCTCGACATCCCGGCTACCGCCCTCAGCAGAGATCTCTATGACCGCCTCATCGCCTTAGGGAGGGCTGACCTTGATCACGCTGCTCTGTTTACCCTCTTCGATAAATCCGAAGCTTAAAGAGCCTTAATGAACAACACTGCTGTCTCAATGAATAGCCAGCAATATCAACATGCTAAATCATATATATCTACACGCCCGACTGATTTTTAATTACAGCTCACCCAGAGCAGTATCCAGCACTTCAATAATATAATCGACATCCGCTTTGGTGATGCACATCGGTGGTTTGATACGTAAGACATTTCCGTAAAAACCGCCTTTTCCGGTCAATAAACCAAGATCTTTTGCACGCTCAAACACTTGGGCTGTTTCGGCTTTTGCCGGTTCTTTGGTCGTTCGATCTTTTACCAACTCCATTCCGGTCATTAAACCTTTGCCCCTGATATGACCGATAATATCGTGTTTTTCCTGCAGTCCCTTGTAGCCCTCCAGCAGGTACGCACCTACTATTTTGCAATTCTGCTGGATGTTCTCACGATCAATAACTTCCAGGACAGCCTTACCCATTGCACACGATACCGGATTGCCGCCAAAGGTGTTGAAATGAATTCGCTCAGATAACAGCTGGGCAATTTCAGGACGTGTCGCCACCGCAGCAAGTGGTGCACCATTGCCGATTCCCTTGGCCATGGTAACGATATCGGGAATGACATCCTGGGTTTGAAACCCCCAATAGTGTTCACCGGTGCGAGCAAAACCTGTTTGCACCTCATCTGCAATACAGAGACCTCCTGCATCACGTACATGCTTATACGAAGCCTTTAAGTAGCCATCGGGAAAAATAACCGTACCGCCCACTCCCTGGATGGACTCGGCGAAAAATGCACCGACGCGACCGGGCGTACTGTGCTCTATGAGATTTTTAATATCAGCTGCATATTTCGCCCCGGCATCAGGGTCATCCTCTCCATAGGGCCCGCGATACGGGTCTGCATTAACTGCGTGGTGTACGCCAAAGCTATGCGGATAATTGAATTTCCAGGTACTGTGCGCAGTCAGTCCCATGGCTGAGGGACTGCCGCCATGATAACAGTTGCGCAGAGCAATGATATCATAATTACCGGTATACAGGCGGCTCATCATCATCGCTAAATCATTGGCTTCAGATCCTGAGTTGACAAAATATATCACACTCAGTTCTTCCGGCAGCCTTTCAGCCAGGGCTTTACCAAACTCGGCCACAGCAGGATGGTAATAGATGGTTGTCGTGTGCTGCAATGTATCAATCTGCTCTTTTCCCCTGCTGGTCACATAGGGATGGCAGTGCCCCACACTTACCGTGACGATGCCACCAATGCCGTCGAGGTACCGGCGCCCTTTTTCATCGTATAGATATTGCATTGATCCTTCGACGATCATGATCGGTCTTTGATAGAACGTCAGCAAGGCAGGTGACAGATAGGTTTTCCTCATCTTCGCTACTTCTTCATAACGGGGTCCTTCATAAGGTTTCGGACAATGGTCAAATGGCGGCAGTTCAGGGACGCTTAGCTGACGATTCATATTCTAGAGCACTCCTCTTGATGAGAGTTATCAATAAGATACGTTAACGAGTTATGGCGTTATGCATACAACTTTTTGTAAAGAATTTCTGCTTAAAAATGAAGAAGAACCGGGGAAGGAACAACAGATAAATGACAAGTTGGCCTTCGTTTTACAAACTCTTCTCATTTATCAGGAAACAATCGTCCCAGCCCTCACACCTTTAAGAAAGTTCATGCAATAGTCATCATTGCCATTAAGCATTTCAGAGGTCCTTACACAGGCCATCAAAGCGCTGTCAAGTGGATCCATAATTGCTGAGTCCATACCAACCGCCATCATGAAACTGAGGAACGTCCGATTGACGATCCGACGCTGGGGTAATCCATAGCTGATATTGGACAAGCCACCGGTGACATGAACGCCTTCAAGCTCAGTGGTAATTGCTTTCACCGCAGCCATAGCCATCCTGCAGTTATTGGTATCAACACCTACGGGCTGGATAAGCGGATCGATAAAAATGTCTTCATGTTTAAAGCCGATTCGCCCCAGCTCGCCTACCAGCCTGTGGGCACGAGAGACGATATCGTCGACTGAACGAGGCATCCCTGAATCATCCATGCAAAGGGCAATAATTCTACACTCTTTACCTTGAAGATAAGCAAACATAGGTTCAAAACGATCTTTTTCCAGGCTGATCGAATTTACCAACGGTTTTTGAGAAACAAGCCCATAGGCAATTTCAAGAACATCCGGATCCGGGCTGTCGAGACACAAAGGGAGATCGGTCGCCTTCTGGATTACCTCGAGCAGCCATTTCATATCCTCTGTTTCATGACCTATGCGGGCGCCGGCGTTGACGTCAATATAGGTTGCCCCTGCCTCTGCCTGCTGGATGACATCATCTTGAATGTAGTCGGCATCACGGTCTGCAACCGCAGCCTGCACCATTTTCAAGGTCGTATTGATGCGCTCACCAATAATAGTAAACATAGATCACCTTCTGATTTGCTCCACTCACCATTGATTCATTCTCAGGCAATAATAGCTTTGGCCATCTTACTTGCCGAGCCTGCATCAGGAGCATAACCGTCAGCCCCGATCTCATCGGCGAAAGCCTGGTTTACCGGAGCGCCACCAATCAGGATCTTGAGGTTTTCCCTGACCCCTGAAGCATCAATGGCTTCAACCGTTTTCTTCAACATTGGCATGGTTGTGGTCAACAGTGCTGAAAGTCCGAGGATTTCAGGCTGGTTTTTTTTAATCGCCTCGATGAAAATCTCAGGCTCCACGTCAACGCCAAGATCAACGACCTCAAAACCTGCACTCTCGAGCATCATGACAACCAGGTTCTTGCCAATATCATGGAGATCACCCTTCACCGTACCGATTACGATTGTGCCGGCACTGCTGGATTCTCCCTCCCCAAGATGCGGTTTAAGCACCTCAACGGCAGCCCCCATGGCACGGGCGGACATTAATACTTCCGGGATAAACATTTCCCCGCTGCCCATCTTCTCGCCTACCAGATCCATGCCAGCAATGAGCTCATCGTTGAGAATTTCCTGCGCCGCTCTTCCTGCTGCCAGCGCTTCGTTTACCAAGGCGATGAGGGTTTGGTCGTCACCCTCCATCAGGGTTTGAGTAATTTTGCTGATTTCAGACATAACTTATCCTTTTAATGGTTCAAAATTTCTTTGAGCTACAACTGCGAATAGCCGACATATTCCTGGGTAGCCGTAAAAAACGCCAGGACATTTTCCACAGGGTTATCATAACCGACATTATAACAGGGCGCCAGAATATAGCCGCCGTTTGTACCGAGATCATTGACCCGCCGCATTACCTCCAGCTTCATTTCATCAACGCAGGCACATCATGCACACGGGAAACATGTTTTAAGTGCAATTAATCATATGGTATTCTATCCTAGAAGAGGAAGAGGTTTTCTATCTCTGCCCTCGCGTGGGCCTCTCAGCAACCATGGGAATAAAGATATGAGTGCACAAAGCATACGCTGCCAGAATGACCTGGAACTCTATAAAAGGCTGCTCGAGCATCCTGAGGTCATTCAAATCAAGGAAATGATAGCCAGAATGGAAGGAAAGAAACCCATGGGGCTCAGAAGGCGCTTGTTGTCATCTTCTGTGCGACTAAGTCGGGGTATGGCACCCGATATTCACAAAATTGCAGATGAATGCATTGAAACACTGGGAATGAAAATTCCACTGGAACTCTATGTGTTTGCAAGCCCACAATTCAATGCGATGTGTTTCAAGCCGGAGGACGGCCGACTGTTTGTCATGTTCGCATCGAGTTTGCTTGAATCGTTCACCCAAGGAGAACTGCGTTTTGTTATGGGCCATGAACTTGGGCACCATATTTATGGACACCACAACATACCCATAGGTTATTTGCTTGGTGGCGACGCAAAACCTGATCCACGCCTGGCATTGGAATTATTTACCTGGTCCAGATATGCTGAAATCTCTGCCGATCGTGCCGGAGCGCATTGCTCACAGGACCTCGACAGTGTTGCCCGATCGCTATTCAAGCTGGCGTCCGGCCTGACGGGAAGAACTATCAGCTTCAACCTCAACGATTTTTTAAATCAGATTGATGACATGCAGTTAGTTGATGCTGAACCGGGCATCAGTGCACCGAAAGAAGATTGGTTTTCCACCCACCCCTTCAGTCCTCTTCGCGTTAAGGCCCTAAAGCTATTTGACGAATCAGAGCATACCCGAAATGACGGCATGAGCAAAGCTGATCTGGAGATTGCCGTACAGGGTTTAATGGGTTTAATGGAACCAAGCTATATCGAAGGAAAAACCGAGACAGCTAAATTTATGCGCCGATTGTTCTATGCCGGTGCTATTGCAATTGCTGATGCCAGCGATGGAATTGGTCCGGAGGAAGTGGAGATTTTCGAGAAGTTTTTTGGCCCCGGTGAATTTTCAAAAAGTCTCGATGTGACGCGGCTGAAGGAAGATTTGGATAACCGGGTAAAAAACGCCTGCAATAATACCAGCATCCCGCAGCGCATGCAGGTTCTGCGGGACCTCTGCCTGGTAGCACAGGCAAGCGGCCGCATTACAAATGAAGAGCGGGACGTATTGGAACATCTAGCAGACGGCTTGAATATCTCCCGTGGATTTATCGTTCGCACCATCAAACTGCTCATTGAGCCGGACTAAATGACTTTAAGCAGCAAAGATGATTACTTTTAAAAAAGCAACAGCATTTGCCAGATTCCCTGTACAAAGCGCTACCGTCACTTTGCTCATATCGCCGCCTCAGACAGGAGTGAGCCATGGCAACAATGAAAGCACTGGTAAAGGCAAAACCAGAAAAAGGAATATGGTTAGAAGAGGTTCCCATACCAGATCCCGGTAAAAATGATGTCCTGATAAAAATATTAAAAACAGCTATCTGCGGTACAGATGTTCATATTTACAATTGGGATAGCTGGGCGCAAAAGACCATTCCTGTGCCAATGCATGTCGGCCATGAATTTGTCGGCATTGTCATGGAGAAGGGAGAAAACGTGCACGATTACGCTCCAGGCGATCTCGTCTCAGGTGAGGGACATCTGGTCTGCGGTCACTGCCGCAATTGTCTTGCGGGCCGCCGCCACCTTTGTCATAGAACGGAGGGTGTTGGCGTCAATCGCCCCGGCGCCTATGCTGAGTATCTCTGCATTCCAGTTGCCAATGTCTGGTATTGTGATCCCAATATCCCGCACGATATCATTGCCTGTTTCGATCCTCTGGGAAATGCGGTTCATACAGCGCTTTCCTTTGATGTTCTGGGTGAAGACGTTTTAATAACCGGAGCAGGACCAATCGGCTGCATGGCGACAGCAATTGCCAGACATGCCGGCGCCCGGCATATTGTTGTCACCGACCGTAATCCATACCGACTCGCTTTGGCAGAGAAGATGGGAGCCTCCTTGACCATAAATGTCGGCAGCGAATCGGTTGCTGCAGCCCAGGAAAAGTTATGCATGAAAGAAGGATTTGATGTTGCCATGGAGATGTCCGGCAGTCCCCAGGCCCTGCAGACGATCTTTGAAAATACCTGCCACGGTGGCAAAATCGCTCTACTTGGTATCATGGACAAGCCGTACGAGCTGGATTTGAACACGGTGGTATTTAACGGCTTGAGCATCAAAGGGATATACGGCAGAGAGATGTTTGAAACCTGGTATAAAATGACCTCAATGATCCAGACCGGGCTTGACATTTCCCCTGTCATTACCCATCGGTTCGACTATACAGATTTCGAAAAAGGTTTCGAGGTTATGCGATCCGGGCATTCCGGGAAAGTGGTGCTTAATTGGGCCGACAGTTGAACCGCACTTCTTTGAAAAATTGATCGTCTTTTGACCACCTTGATATCTATGGAGACCGCATCATGTCGTTGAATAACCTGGATAGCAGTCTTGCTAAAGAACTTGAAGCCTTGTCTTCTGAGGGAAGGTTGAAACCTCCAGAGCGCATTATTACCGGAATTGCACCAGCCATAGACAAGAAAGGCCCGCGATACCTGCTGGAAGGAGGCAACCGTGAGTTTATCAGAATGAATTCAAACTCCTACTTGTCGCTGTCCACCCATCCTGAGCTTATCAAGGCGGCAGATGAAGCCACCCATACCTTCGGCGTTGGACCGGGCGCCGTTCGTTTTATCGATGGCACCTTCAGCTATCATATCGAGCTTGAAGAAAAAATTGCCGCCTTTGTAAAAAAACCAGCAGCCAAAATCTTTAACTCTGCTTATACGGCAAATTGTGGTTTAGCCTTATCCATCGGCAGCCCAAAAACCCACTGGATAGGTGATCAGCTCAATCACAATTCCATTATTCGAGCAATGCGCATTGCCGGGGTTCCCCGAGAAAACAAGGGGATTTTCAACCATAACGATATGGACGACCTGAAACGATGTATGGACGAGATCAATCCTGACATCGAGCGAGTAGTGGTAATTTTCGATGGCATATACAGCATGCGGGGAGACAATGCTCCTATTGAGGCAGTACAATCGATTACAGCAGAGTATACAGAGCATTTTGCCGACGGAGTTATCACCGTTGTTGACGATTCCCATGGCATTGGCGCCTATGGCGATAGCGGCCGAGGTACCCCCGAGCATTGCGGTGCTTTGCCGGACATCATCATTGGCACCTTCGGTAAAGCATTCGGCGTCAATGGCGGCTTTATTGCGGCGAGTAAAACTGTTGTCGAAGCAGTTCGGCAGAAGGCTGACACCTATATCTATACCAATCCGCTCAGTGTTGCTGATTGTGCTGCTGCAGCGCGTGCACTTGATATATGCGACAGCCTGGAAGGGCAGGTAATTCTAAAACACCTCAAAGAGAGAACCATGCAGTTCAGGGCTGGCCTGGAACAATTGGGAAGAGAATCCATACCCGGACCACATCCGGTGGTACCGCTTATGGTGCGCGATACCGGCAAAACTCACCGGATGGTCAATGCGTTATATGATAACGGCGTCCTTGTCGTTGGGCTGACCTTTCCGGTGGTGCCTCGCGGCGATGAGAGTATCCGCTTTCAGGTAAACGCAGCTCATAGTGCATCTGATATCGAATATGTCTTAGAGGTACTTGAAAACCTCTAAAAAGGCTGTCAAAAAAGTCATTCCCTGAAAAAACCTGCTTCATCGCTCTGTACGGCGTTCATTGGACTGGAGCATCTGCAACAGAGTACCGTGGGTAAGCAGGTCCGAGTTAATCATGCCAAGCACCTTGCCATCGACCACTACCGGCATGGCAGATATGCGGTTCTGCTCCAACTTGCGAACAACGTCAATTATTTTGTCATTCGGTGCTGCGGCAATTACTTCGCGACTCATTACATCTGATAAGCCAACAGCATCACAAATACCCTCGGATGCGGCTCGCGTCACATCATACGCAGTTACCACCCCGACCAGCATGCGATCATCAGACAGGACGCCGACCAGACTGCGACCTCCGGCCACAATCTCCATGGCTACTTCCTGCAAACTGGAGGTTTCGGTGACCGTACTAATAGGAATCATGATGTCTGCAGCTGTACGGCGGCTCTCCCGGTCCGTCAGCCGCTGCAGACTGAGGTGTTCAGCCGCGCCGCAGGGCAGCAGGTCAACATCATCAGCTAACAGGTCAATGAGTTCGACCATGTTGCGATGAATTACCTCCTTTCTCGCAAGAGTACCCTCCTCCAGACGCTGGACCGACAATGCACCAAATGCTTCAGCATGCGTTTTGAGCCATTCAACAACAGCAGCACGGTCTCCCAGACATTCAGTTGGAATTTGCAGATTATCAGGGGTTTTGACCGATTGTTCCTGTGCGGCAAAAATAACCCCACCTGAATTGACCAGGTAATCAGTTGCAATCATAACGCCTTTATGGCGGTAGACAATCTGCTCCATCTGGATTCGGGAAGCTTTGCGATTGGGATCAGGTGAATAGGTATTGGCACCTTCAACGATTACCAGCCATCTCCCCATACGATCGACACTCATAGACGTATCTTCGGACGGCATGACTCCGAGATAATTAAAAGTTGCCGTGGCAGGAATCAGGCATACTGCAGACTCCCGAAGAAGGTTGTTGGCATTTGTGGAAAATTTTGTCGGGAATTTATGCCCTCTGCCGGCAATCTGCTTGTTATAGTAGGCATTTGTTACCAATCCCCGCTTCTGCCATAAATCAAACAGCCTCTCTATCGGCAATCCGTTTTCGTTGTAGAGATAGCCTTCAAGATCACTGATTCCAATAACACGAAGATCCTGCATGTCTTCAGTCATAATACGTGCAGCGTGCGCTCCCACGGCTCCGAACCCCTGGATAATTACCGTAAGCTCCTTGGGAGTAGGAATCACTATGTCGGCAAACTGCGGCAACACGCGAAGCCTCGGTAACACCTCTAAAAGGGTCTGCATGGCAATCACCACTCCGCCGGCAGCCCCTCCCAGTTCATCAATTCGGTTGCCCCCCATGTCCGCCGGTTTGGAAACGGCACTGTCCAGCCCATTTATCATGGCAACGGTTTTCATATCACTGTCGTTGGTCCCCACATCCGGTCCCGGCACGTATATACCGCGATAGCGGCGCAGAAGACGCGCAAAACCGGCAATCACATTTTCTCGATCAGCCGCTGACAATCCACCGCTGGTGACAATGCCGGATTTCCCGCCGCCATAGGGCAGGTCTGCCGCAGCGTTTTTAAGCGTCATCCCCCGGGCAAGGTTTTGAATATCAATCAGTGTAATATCAGGCAATGCTCTGATGCCACCCATTGAGGGACTCCCCATGGCAACGTTGTCGACAACCAGGTAACCGCCAATCTCAACCGGTGAAGCGTCATCCCACATGCACACCACCATCTGTGGACCAAGCTTGTCTACGGTAATTCCAAGTTGAGCCAGCAACTGTTGTTCTCCGAAACCGAACTCGAGATAACACCGGCTGCCATCCCGGATTGTACGACTTTCGATCGCCGTCTCAGAGAGTGTCTGCCGCAGATAGGTAGCCAGATTCTTTGGAATCATGACGCTCTTCTCCAACGATATAGGGAAAGCTGAGGTGATCCCTCCCAAAGAACCATGTATACCGTCTCAGATGATGGCAGAATGACCTGCTCAATCGAATTATTGTATACATGAGAATGCATCGCAGACACCGGTCTATCTGTGCAGATTCTCTGCACAAATCACATCTATACCAGCCCGGGTAAGGGCTTCGGCCGTGCGGTTTATTGCGTCATGTTTGTCCATGTAGTTCTGCTCGAGAGCTTCCATCAAACCCTGGGCAAGAATCTCTTCTTTGGGAAGAAAGTATTCCAATATATCGGAGACATGCACGCGAGTTTGATCCACCTCAGGATCACCACCTTCATGCTTCGCTGAAATATTCGGCACTGTTGCGGCAACTTCCACGAGTTCATCACGCCTCAAGTAAGGCTGACGGACAATATGTTTAATCGGTTCAGTGATATGATGCTCAAAACGAACTAGTTCAGTTTGATTCAGTGCACGTCTGATTGTATCGCTTTCGATAATTGTTTGATTATTAACCGAGTTTGAAAAATTAAATCCGATCAAACTGCTAGAACCATCGTCGCGCCCGAACATGCGGCTGCCGATGAGTGTCCATAGCACGGCATAAGGATTGTCGTTGCCCATGAAAACAGAGATTTTAAATTCCATATCAACCCCGAGTTTATGGAGCAAGTAACCTAATAAGACCGTTCCAGGATTGATGTTAAGCACCTGGCGGATACCGTAAGTGGTAAAATAGTACAAGTATTCATCAATCCATTTGAGTGGGTAGTCATTGGGCTGGCCGATACCACCAAAATAGCCGGTGATTGTCTCGGGGCCACCCAGATGAACGTTGGATCCATCGGTACCTTTTGTATCAAGGGTCTCAACATAGCTTGCTCCGATAATTCTCATAGCGGCTGCAACGGCCAAAATATCGCCGTCATCAGCCTCCTGCTCCTTCATTGCTCGTACGCGGATATAACGGCCAGGCATGAGCTCACCATGCTTAATAGAATGTTTGGCTTGAGTTATCAGCCAGGGGAAAAACTGGAGTGCTGAGATTTCCAAGGTCACCGCATTATCAGTGTTGAACGTCATTTTATCGGCCTTACCACCAAGTATTTTACGCCGGTAATCGGGCATCGAGATGAACGCTCTATTCTGACGCTGCTCCAGCAGCCAGTCTAGGTCTGCACCATAGGGCGATCGCTGTTCTTTCAACCGTTTCATCAGGTTGCTAAGATCACCGGCCTCAAGCGCTTTTCGATTAATTTCATCAACTCCTCCATACTTCTCAATCAGCTCCAGCAAACGAGTGATCAGAGGATTCTCAGGGTCCAGCAGGTAACGGTTGATTTCCTCCAGCCGTTCGGTAGGAATCTGCAATCGGCTTCTTATATCAGACATAGTTCCTCTCTCAAGCAATAGAGCCACTTGCAAAACGCCCTTTTCGTTCACCCTCTGCGTTATGCTTAAATTTTTATCCTCGGAATAGCAATTATATGCCTGCGGAAACTATTTTTCGCAGGCCTTGACTGTGAACGAAAATCATCATTTTGCCAAAGGCTCAATAGATTATTGTTGAAAATCATATAATTAATTAAATTTATCCAACATCTCAGAAAATCTTTTCTCCTCACCCTCAAGGATGTGATAGCAATGTTCATCTGCGGGAAATGTTTCTTTTTTAACATCTTCTCTATAGGCACGGAATGCCTGGGTAATAATTTCACCAACATCACAATACTTCCTGACGAATTTAGGAGTAAATGCCTGAAACTGGCCAATCATGTCAGAGACGATTAATAGTTGTCCGTCGGTTTCAATTCCGGCACCGATTCCATAGACGGGAATGTCCAACTTCTTGGTAATAAACGCGGAAAGTTCTGGTGGAATTGCCTCAAGAAGCAGTAGATGAGCTCCCGCTTGCTGAATAGCCAGCGCATCTTTAATCACCAGTTCTGCTGATTCTGTGGTTCGCCCCTGTGCCTTGTGACCGCCGAGTTGCCCGGAGCTTTGCGGAGTTAAACCAATATGTCCACATACGACAATGCCGGCATCGACTATGGCTTTAATGCGCGAGACCGTACGAACGCCCCCTTCAAGCTTGATGGCGTCCACGTATGCTTCCTTGAGAAAGCGCCCGGCGTTGGCCACTGCCACCTGATCTGACTCCTGGTAGCTCATGAACGGCATGTCACCGATCACAAAAGCTGTGGGTGCACCTCGGCGTACAGCTTCGGTATGTACAATACACTGGTCCATAGTCACGGGAACGGTGCTCTCGTAGCCATAAACACACATGCCCATAGAGTCTCCAACCAGAATCATTTCGATACCCGCTGCTTCCTGAAATTGAGCGGTTGGAAAATCATAGCAGGTGAGCCAGCTGACTTTCTCACCAGCGGCCTTTTTAGTATAGAGATCATTTATTGAGATTTTTTTTCGTGTCATTGAATAAATCCTCCTGATAATAAAAGTGATACATTATCTGGCGCGTACTAACCGATTGAGAAATTGGTTGATCTGTCAATCAAGAGTACCTTCTGACATCAATAATCTGACAGGCAATAACCAGGAACCCTCGAAAACAAACTTCCTAACAAATGTAGCTAAATTTACAGTATTGAATGAGGGAATACTTGTCAACTTATTAATTATTGTTGGCATAACAGCAAAGTAGGCTCATCAGCAATCAGAGGTGCACAAGTTTAGCTGAATGATAAGCGAACGCCTGAGGAAGAGAGATTTAAGGGCTCTAATTGTCTGATGTTTTTTTTGTAGTAAAACGCCGACTAAAGTGTACTCTGCCATTGCCGCTTTACTCTCCGATAGCTCCCCTTCCTATTGCCACTTGTTGTTAATCAGACAGAGGCTGCTTATTGTTAACTCAGCAGGGATATTCGAGGGAAGGATGGATTATTTTATGCATGATAAAAAAGAACTCTGTGAGGCCATAGTTTCACTCTACCCAGATATTGGTGTATGCGGAATTGACCTCAAAGTCGAGTATGATGAACCTAAAAAAGCGTGGGCAGTCCATTTACATCGAGACGACCATCACTTGACCCATTATATCGAAAATACTGAAGCGGATAATTGCCTTGATGGCAAGCAATGTGTCTCTCTGGGTCTAGAGATCGCCCAACTCAAAAAGCACATTGAAGGAGAGGGGTTTTAGAAGACTTATGATGAACAAATAAGTTTTCCGGCAAGAAGCGTTCCGGTCATTGCCAGGCATTCCATATCAAGAAAATATTGTGCCGTTGCTTTGTACAGGATGGAGCAGGTTGCCTCAAAGAGATCATCCTGGTCATTGAAATTGACGATCACAGGAATTCTTGGTAAGGCATAAAAGAGCAGGGAAAGATCGTATGAAGCATCCTCCCTGATCTCTGCTCCCAATTCGTCTGCACGTTCTCTAAAGCGCTCAAGCTTTCCTGAGTAGGTGGATTCTATGATCTTGTTTGTGTTTGTCGTGAAATATGAGATGAGAGGAGCTGAATTGCGAAATTCCCGGTAGGTCATCAATCGATTTTGCTGAGGTGGAATTTCAGCAGGACAGCTAAGAACATATTTGCACAGGATAACGCTCACGGCCGCTGCGACCTCCCCGCCATGACAATCAACGATGGTATCACCCGATACAGCATATGTTTTATTGTAAAGCGGCACGATTAAGGCGTCTTCTGAGATACTGACGCCGAGCAGATCAGCACGTGAGAGGTAATCGATGTTTTTAATCTCACCAAGGTAACGACGATAGGTTTCTTCGAAGACCGGTGCCTGCGCCATGTTATTCAGAACCTTTAAGCCGTACTAATTCATTAAGAAGCGCGTCCCGCTCATCTTCGAGCTCGAGCAGATCCATCATTACCGGCGGTTTTATTGAATGAGCCGGTAGCCGTTTTTGGGTCTCGGCAATTTCTTCTTCCAGCTTCTTCAGTCTACTTTCCAGATTGTCGCGGTTTTGGCTCATTGAAGACTTTTGATATGTGCTTCGATCTCATTGCAGATGAGATTACGCTCAGCAGCAGTGGGTGGTCTTCTGTCTATACGATAAAAATGATTGTCACCAAGCCGGTTGCTTCGGGTGAAGACGACAACTTCATAACGATCCTTAGTCGTCAGTTTCTCTGCCCAGAGCACTCGCTCCAGATCAAGAGAAAAATCAGTACAGACATGTTTGGCAAATTTTTCCGGATTAGCCGAGATTGAATGACCATGGCCGGTCTCTGAAAATACACACAGGTAGGGTTTGAGAAACTTGACGCCTGGTTGATGGGCCTGAAGATTTATAATCAGCAGGTTATAGGAACCGGCAAACCAGGCGATCGGATCACGATCTCCATGTCTCTTTCCATCCCAGCTATAGGTACCGTTAAAGATATACATACGATACAACTCTCCACGACACGCAGGCGGTCAATCAGAAGCAGTTCCGGATCTCACCTGCTTGGAAAGATCCGGAACGCAAGGTATTATTATCAGGCTGTTGCCTCCAGGGCTCGACGATCAGCCATATCGAGCAGCACGCGTTCTCTTGCTTTATCAATTCCAAGCTCAGCACGTTTCTTATCGATATGGGCAATCATGATTCGGGCCATCTCGTGAGGAGTATCAGCAAACCCCCACTTACCAAACCCTTTACCCTCAAGTTCCTCAAACAGATGCTTCTCGAATCTTGTTGCTTTGGTGATCGGGAAGGTGTGACCAAAAACGGTAAAGACGCCCGAAGCGACAAAATATTGTCCAATGGCGATCGCCTTCTCACTCATCCACTCAGGTGCACAACCGGCAACGGGCAAATCAGCAATGGCGTCGCCTAAGCCCCCCGTTTTAACCATTTCCGAGACCGCCATCAAAATCCTGCTGTTATCAACACAGGCGCCCAGACCAAGTATCGGTGGAATACCAACAGTCTCACATACCTCTGCCAACCCTTGACCGGCAAGTGCCGCTGCACCCGGCGTTGTCAAGCCGGCTTTGGCAAGTGCCATCTGCGAACAGCCGGTCTGCACGACCAGGACATCGTTTTTTATCAGCTCCTTGACCAGCTCGACATGCGAGAAGTCCTGTTTTGAACGCGGGTTGGTGCAGCCGACGACACCGGCAACGCCCCTGATGCGCCCATTTATAATATTATCATTGAGTGGTTCATAGCCACCCCTAAATGAACCTCCGAGCATATATTTGATGTATTCGTGCGAAAAGCCATGAACCCCTTTGGCGACGTTACGTGGGATTTCTATAGCCGCAGACCGGTTTTTGTACCGGGAAATTGCCTTGATGATGATCTCATCAGTGCATTTCATCGGGTCATGTTCGTCGAGTTCGATGTGCAGAGCATTTTCGATTTTGGCTCGATAGTTTGTGGTAATGAACTCGGTATCATAACAGCCGGCGACTTTATGCAGGTCCTGCTTAATACACTGGATATCAACGGTCATTGCATCAACCGCGCCCGTGACAAGGGCAGCTTCAGTTGACGAGAAGTTACCTGCGTGCGGTATGCCATGTCGTGAAAGCACATCAAGACCTGAACAGCACATACCGACCAGGTTCAGCCCTTTAGCCCCGGCGTCAGTAGCCATTTTTTTAATTGACGGTGCATCAGCTGAGATCATCATGGCTTCAAGCAGAATCGGTTCATGGCCATGAACAATAATATTTACATGATCTTCCTTCAATACTCCCATGTCTACGGATACTTCAACCGGAGAGGGTGTGCCAAAAAGAATATCGGAGATGTCAGTTGAAACCATTGAACCACCCCAACCGTCAGCCAGGGCCGTACGGGAAATCTGTTTAGTGATGTTCTCATAATCCTGGTCAACTCCCATGGCAGATCGATGCATCATCTCCATGATCTCCCGCATAGCCCCCCGGGGCACAATGCCTTCGCGCCGCCATGTTTCCAGGGTTTGTTCCGGTACTCTCTTTACCAGTGGAATTTCACCTTCTACCTGGGTGTAGGTCATTTCCAATGCTTCATAGACGTCTGTGGCAATCTCCTTGATAGACCTGCCATCAACCTCGATGTCAAGTGATTCAGCCACCTCCTTTAATTTCATGGTATCTTTGATCTCAAAATCGGTAACCGTTCCCTCAATTACCCCTCGAAAGAGATCAAGCATTGCCATACCGTGGTCGGTGTGTGCCGCCGTTCCTGCTGCTACCATTCTACCGAAATTTCTCGCTGCAATCGTGTCTATGGTTGCCCCACAGACACCAACACGCTTATAGGGATCGCTCGGGTTCATACGACACGGTCCCATAGAGCAGTGCTTACAACAGGCAGAATCGGCACCAATCGGACAAGGCTTCACTTCCTCCGATCGATCAAAAAATAGTTCCACCCCATCCCTGCGGGCTTTAAGAATCATCTGCTGGGTGGATTCACAAATAGTAATGTCTTCTGGTCGAATTAATTGTTTAGGCTTTGCCATGGCTCCTCCCCCTGGAAGGTTTTTGTGGGTGAACTTTCCTGAAAATGCCTGGAAAGCATATGATTTTTTTTCGTACACTCAGTAAATTGGAATGTGGATATCTCCAATATTGAGAATTATTCTCATATAGAACACTATAATACCGCCACATTGTGGTAATGTCAAATAGAAAAAGATCGGAAAAAATAAAGATAAACGCTGAAAAATAACCAGATAGCCAAACGAAGGGAATCGTCAACTTTATGGCGACCCAACAGTTAAATTGACCAACTCTACGAATAGCATAACACCTTTCTGCAGCAGTAGCAGGAAAACCGATATTGGCAGGGGATGAAAAAATTATACTTGAAAACGGATATTGAGAACATCACCATCAACGACAATATAGTCTTTGCCCTGAACAAACATTTTACCCTGTTTTTTCAGCTCAGCCTCACTGCCGTACTCTACAAGCTCATCATACTTCATGACTTCCGCCCTGATAAAACCTTTCTGCAGATCTGAGTGAATAACCCCTGCGGCAACCGGTGCTGGCGAATTTACCCGCACCAGCCACTGGTGTACTTCATCCTTGCCGACGGTAAAAAATGATACCCGGCCAAGAGCTTTTATACACAGACGGGTAAGGGTTTCCAAGGCTGGTTCCTGAATCCCGAGGTCCTGAAGAAATTCCACTTTTTCTTCTTCACTGTCAAGCTGGACAATTTCAGATTCAACCTGTGCTGAAACGATCATCGCCTCAATTTTTTCGGCTGTGCAAATATCCTTGATGTTTATTAGTAAAGACTCATCTTCTAAAGCATCTTCCGAGACATTAAAGACGATGACCAATTCTTTGCGGGTAATAAAGGGGTAACTGCGTATCATCAGGTCTTCACCTTCACTAAATACCATTAAACGAAGAGGCTTCTCATCTTCCAGATGACAGAGAATCTTTCTCATTAATTCAAGCTCTTTGGCCTGTTTTTCATCTTTAATTTTCTTTACGCTTAATTCCAGACGCTCGATACGCTTTTCCACAAAAATCTGATCGTGCATCAGGAGTTCGGAATTGATCATTTCCACGTCCCGAAGCGGGTCGACAGTTCCCTCAGCATGATAGACAGCCTCATCCTCAAAGGCACGAACGACATGGCAGATTGCATCCACATCGCTGATGTCGCGAAAGATTTCTCCTTTGACTATTGTCTCCTGCTCAATCTTTGGCAGCAGTACCAAATCGATGCGGGCCCGGGTTTCTTTTTTGGGCCCGTACATGGCTACGAGTTTATCAAAACGCTGGTCGACAATATTTGCGATTCCCGGCACCGGTTTGAGCTGTCCTGATTGCTCTTTTAGCTGAGTTCCTGTTACAATCTGGAAAAGCGTCTTTTTACCGGTTTGCGGCAGACCAATTATTCCTACTTTCATATACCCCTCAACATATTACCTTTGGCACATCAACCTGCTATTATTTGCCCTGCCAATACATCTGACGCCATCGCGATCAGCACACGATAACCAGTTTAGAATTCAGTAAACCCACTATAGCTCTACTGTCCTGCAGTCGTTTTATCGACCAGCCAGTCCTGCGTCGACTATATACCATAGATTCAGCAAAACGGGGATTCTACGAGTTATCGAAAAAGCTGACAATATTTTTTGTCATAGTGCAGTAATGTATCAATTTTTCATAAATTTATTTGACGTATCGTCTTTAGCCATTTAAAAATAGATGTGCATTTGTTAGCCGTTTTACCAATGAGTAGTAAACTGTCAATAAAACAAGGAGACTCACATGAAAGCAGTAATCACTAATCAATGTATGGGTGACAGAAATTGCAACAAGCTTTGTCCCGAAGTTTTTGAATATGATGAAGATCAATTGCTCTCAATTGTCAAATTTGATCAAATCCCAGAACATCTGCAAGATATTGTCCAGCAAGCGGCCCGCGAATGTGGTGCTGATGCCATCGAGATAAAAGAGTAGATTAGTAAACCGATATGGGACGATTTAGAGAAAGCCAGACAGCAAAAAACCTGCTCACCTCATTTTCAGCCGAAGCCCAGGCACGAACCCGCTACAACTTTTTCGGCATGCGTGCAGAAGAAGAAGGGTATATGCAAATTGCCAAGCTCTTTGACGAGACGGCGGATCAGGAGTATGAACACGCCCTGAGATTCTTCAAATTCTTTAACGGCGGAGAATTGGAAATAGCCTGGAATTTCCCGTCTGGGGTCATTGAAGAGACGCATGCTAACCTGCTCTCATCTGCAGAACTTGAGCTTTACGTTCACGATATCATGTACAAGGGGTTTGCAGAAATTGCCCGCGAGGAAGGCTACAAGCGGGCAGCTGACACCTTTGATGCCATAAGTGTTGCAGAGCGTCATCATGAAGAACTATTTCGAGGTCTTGCCGACAACATCAGCAATAATCGAGTTTTTCTGCGCCAGGATACACAGAAATGGAAATGCATTGGCTGCGGCTATATCCATCATGGTGCCGAAGCTCCGGATAAATGTCCCGCTTGTGTCAGACCTCAGGGTTACTTTGAACTACTGGCACAAAACTGGTAACTGACCAACAGGCGGCTTTATCCGAAAAGGTAAGGCCGCCTCTCCTTTTCCATCATAGTAAACCATTCTTTTTGCTATTAAGCTGCCACCACCAAGCCATGCTTGAGGGCCAGCCGCTCAAACATCTGGGTAAGACCGGCTCCAAGAGTAAAAGCAGCCTCTGCTCCAAGATTATCATCGACAGTTCTGTCAAAAAACACATTGAGACTTGATCCCATCCCCTCGTCTTTTTTCCAATAGCATATCATCAGAGGCACCTTCGGCAGGACAGGCAGCACGACGGAGATATCAGACTCAAAAAGGCTATCAACCTGCCTGCCTTGAAACAGATCCGTTATGTCATTAAAGAAATCGGTATAAATATCAGCAACCCGTTTCATGGCTTCTTCGCATCGTTTTCTAAAAAGTGGATAACGCTCCTTTCCCCCTCGGAGTTCTCGAAACGAAACCCATTCTCCGACGACATCACTGCCCTGACAATTCATTACATAGATTAGAAATGGTCCGGTAATCCAAGGATTTACATGAATGTCTGAGCAGATGTTGCCCTGCGTATCAATGCCAAAATCTTTTCCAAGAATTTTTATCGTTAAACCCTCACCAGAGAAGTTGCCTCCTATCCGTGCCGCCGCCTCTTTCAGGTCACTCCTGGCCACCATCTGTTTGAGGGTTTCCAGACCGTCAACTTCGGCCTGACTGACGTGGTCTTCCCGTACCTCTGGTGCAAATCTTGCTGCAACAGCAGGATCCAGCACCGGACAATCATATATAGATCGCCGTCCCTGGTAGACCATACCGGCAAATGCCAGACAGGTCTTCTCACCACACTTCCTGCAATTGCTTTTATCCAGCAGCGAAAAAACCTGCATAACGTTTTCAGGTTTCGCCATTCAGTGCTCCCAGTTCAAGATATAGGTTCCAATCAAAGCTACAGAGACATGGCAATAAGATCTCACAGCTAGCGCGCTGCAAGTGGTACAAAATTTCTTGTCGCCTCACCGGTATAAATCTGTCGGGGCCTGGAAAGACGCTGCTTGTGCTCCAAGAGTTCCCGCCAGTTTGAAATCCAGCCCGGCATTCTGCCGATGGCGAACAACACCGTATACATATTAAGCGGGATACCTATTGCACGCAAGAGAATGCCACTGTAGAAGTCTACGTTTGGATAGAGATTTCGTTCGACAAAATAGCTGTCTTTCAAGGTCTCTTCTTCCAGTTCAAGGGCAACTTCAAGCAACGGGTCATCCTGATGGAGTTCCTCAAGCACCTTATAAACCTGCTTTTTCATGATCAGAGAGCGCGGATCGAAATTTTTATAAACCCGATGACCAAAGCCCATGAGTTTGTAGTCGTTTTCTTTATCCTTTGCCATGTCAAGATATTGGCTCAGCGGCCGGCCTGATGTCTTAATATCTTCAAGCATCTTGATTACCGCCGCATTTGCGCCACCATGAAGCGGGCCCCAAAGAGCGCACACTCCTGCGGCTACAGAACTGAACAAGTTGGCACGTGAACTGCCGACAACTCGCACGGTCGAGGTAGAGCAGTTCTGTTCATGATCAGCATGCAGAACCAGGAAAAGATTCAATGCCTTGACGATTACTGGAGAAGCAACATATTCCCGATACGGATCAGAAAACATCATATGAAGGAAGTTAGAGCAATAACTCAAGTTCGGATTTGGATGGTTGAATGGCTTGCCTGCAGCCATACGATAGGAAAAAGCACTGATCGTCCTGACTTTGGATAAAAGCAGAGCGACAGTCCGATCAAATTCAGGTCCCTCTGAGTGAACCTCCAGAACCTCCGGGTGAAAGCAGGAGATGAGATTGAGCATCGCTGACAAAATTGCCATCGGGGGCGATGTTTTTGGGAAACCAGAAAAGTGATGTTCCAGGTTGGTGTGTAAGGCGGCATGTTCTGAGATCGACTCTCTGAATGCCCGGAGCTGTTTTACGTTTGGTAATTCACCGTATAAAATGAGATAGGCCACCTCGACAAACGTCGCTTTTTCAGCAATCTCTTCGATCGGATATCCTCTGTAACGCAATATACCTTTATCCCCGTCAACGTAGGTGATGGATGAGTAACAGGAGCCGGTATTTCCGTATCCTGGATCCATGGTAATGTAACCGGACTCTTTACGCAGCTTCTGAATATCAACACATTTTTCATTTTCTGTACCGATGGTGACGTCTAGATCATAGGTTTTGTCACCGATAGTTAAGTGTGCCTTCTCACTCATAATATCTCCTTTGTTGACAACAAATTTATGGGCAATCCCATTTCTTTTAAACCCTGTCTATTATCTACTAGTGATAATTATTATTCATTAATACGCAATGTTCTGTTATCGAGCAAGTCCATCACGTTTACCGTAGATTGATTTTCTTTGATTTCAGTGGCCAATATACAGCGCAGCATGGCCTTTTAAATTGACATTTGTTGATGATCATTATTAGTATCATTGATAATGATTCCAGGTGACATCCATCGCACAACTATTCTTTCCCCAAGGACCTTATGAGTGACAAGATCGCCGCAATAACACTTGAAGACATTCACAAAAGTTTTGGTAATAATGAAGTCCTGTGCGGTATTTCGGTTACTGCTCACAAAGGTGAAGTGATCTCTGTCCTCGGCCCCAGCGGCAGTGGAAAATCCACCCTGCTGCGCTGCACCAACCTGCTGGAAATACCAGATAGCGGTACCCTTAAAGTCTCCGGCGAAGAAGTACTGATGAGAAAGAATCGGCGGGGCCAAAATCAGCCGGCAGATATGCGCCAGGTTGAGCGGATCAGGTCCAAACTGGCAATGGTTTTTCAACAATTCAACCTCTGGTCGCATATGACCATTTTGGAAAATATTATTGAAGCACCTATCCATGTACTCAAGGTTTCCCGTGCAGAGGCTGTTGATAAGGCGAAAGAATACCTGCAGAAGGTTGGCATACCGGACAAACTCGATGCTTATCCATCACATCTTTCCGGCGGACAGCAGCAGCGTGCTGCCATAGCAAGGGCTCTGGCAGTTGAGCCAGAAGTCATTCTTTTTGATGAGCCAACTTCCGCACTTGACCCGGAACTTGTCGGCGAAGTGCTGCAAGTAATGCATAATCTGGCCGAGGAAGGACGCACGATGATCGTTGTCACCCACGAGATGGGCTTTGCACGTGAGGTCTCCTCCCGGGTTATATTTCTCGATGAGGGACTCGTAATGGAAGACGGCTCCCCAGCAGAGATATTCGAAGCTCCAAAAACCGATCGCTTTAAAACGTTCATTAAGGCGATGGTATGAGAGTCTCTCGCCTAAGCGATGGATAACCAGGGATATAACGAACATTGCCTATGAGCGTGCAATCCCTTATCAGATATTGACGATTTGAGGAAATTATCCAGACAAAGCGTTCTATTCAATTATGAAAGGAGGAAAAGGAATGAAGAGAATTGTATTGATTTTTACTTTGACTTTGATGGTGCTGACGGCAAGTGTTGCTATGGCAAAAGACTGGGGAAAAGTCCGCATCGGAGTTGAGGGTGCCTATCCGCCATTCAGCTATGTTACTCCTGGCGGTGAGTTAGCTGGTTTTGATATTGATATCGCTAAAGCGCTTGGTAAAGCAATGGGGGCCGAAGTGACGCTCGTACCGCAGGATTGGGATGGCATAATTCCCGCACTTCTGGCCAAGAAATATGATGCAATCATCGCCTCCATGTCGGTCACTGAGGAGCGAAAAAAGAAGGTGGCTTTTACCAACAAATATTACCAGACCCCTGCCAAGTTCATCGTTAAAAAAGGAGCTATTGGTGATTTTTCGCGCGAGGCAATCAAGGGTAAAAATATCGGGGTTCAGCGTGCCACCATTCACGATAAATACCTGACTGACAATTATGGAAAAGAGGTCTCAATCAAGCGATATGGATCTCAGGACGAAGCCTATCTTGACCTCACGGCCGGCAGGGTTGACATGTTGCTTGCCGACAGTGTTGCACTCTCGGATGGATTTTTGAAGAAGCCTGAAGGCAAAGACTACCAATTTATTGGACCCGACCTTAATGATCCGAAATGGTTCGGTGATGGTGCAGGTATTGCCATCCGCAAAGAAGACACGGATCTGGTCGAAAAATTCAATAATGCCATTGATCAAATTCGCAGTGATGGCACCTATAAAACCATTCAGGACAAATATTTCGATTTCAACGTCTATGGTGAATAAGTTGCCAAGGCGCAATCTAATCCCTCGCATCACTCCCCTTGCCAGGTCTGAAGCTTTTCCTGGCAGGGGATTCTCCTGCCAGGAACGAACTTATGCTTAATCTGCACGGATACGGAGCAAGTATTCTCGAAGGAACACTACTCACGCTTGAGGTCTCAATGGTGTCGCTGCTTTTTGCCATGACCCTCGGCATGATTGGTGCCCTTGCGAAACTTTCCAGCTACCCCCCACTGAAATTGATTGCACAGCTATATACAACCATTATCAGGGGAATTCCGGACCTGGTATTGATGCTGCTTATTTTCTTTGGAGGTCAGGTGTTTATCAACCGGGCCGGTGCCTTTATAGGCTATGATCAATATATCGATATCAATCCTTTTATCGCTGGTATATTAACAATCGGATTCATTTTTGGCGCCTATATGACTGAGACATTCAGGGGGGCAATTCTTGCCGTCAGCAAAGGACAGATCGAAGCTGGGCACGCATATGGCATGAGCAAAGCACTGGTGTTCCGTCGGGTTACTCTGCCGCAGATGGTGCGGCATGCAATTCCTGGTTTTGGCAATAACTGGCTTGTCCTGGTTAAAACGACCGCCCTGGTTTCGATTATCGGCCTCGATGATATGGTGCGAAAGGCTGGTCTGGCAGCCGGTGCCACCAGAAAACCATTCACATTCTACCTGGTGGTGGCGATAAATTATCTGCTCATCACCACAGTTTCAATTTATATCCTCAAATATCTTGAGCGCCGCTACAGTGTTGGTGTCAGGAGGGCATAGATATGGAACTATCAATCATCTGGGAAAATATCGATATCTATATTGAGGGCTTCAAGAACACGATCATTCTGGTCTCTATTTCGCTCGCTCTCGGGTTTTTACTTGCAGTGCCTTTGGCCGTACTTCGCACCTATGGAAACAGGTTTGTGCAAATTCCGATTCGGGCCTTTGTCTATTTCTTTCGAGGAACGCCTCTGCTCGTCCAAATGTTTCTCATCTATTATGGTTTCGGTCAGTTTGAGATGCTCAAAGAGAGTTTTCTCTGGCCCTTCTTCAAAGAGGCCTATTTTTGTGCACTTTTTGCCTTCACGCTCAACACCGGCGCCTATACCACTGAGATCCTGCGTGGAGCGATAAAAGCGACATCTCATGGTGAAATCGAAGCAGCACTGGCCGCCGGCATGTCGCGTCTGTTAATGCTCAGAAGAATCATCCTGCCAAGTGCCTTTCGCCGAGCTCTGCCTGCTTATAGCAATGAAATTATATTTATGCTGCATGGCAGTTCACTGGCAAGTGTTATCACTATTATCGATATCACTGGAGCTGCCCGCATTATCAACTCCAGATTCTACAGTCCTTACGAAGCGTTTTTAACTGCCGCAGTTTTTTATATGGCAATCACTTTTCTCATTATCTTTTTTGTCAAACGACTCGAGATACGCTGGTATGCTCATCTCGAACCGCAAGCCATCACAGAGAAGACTATTGACGTACGCCCATGAAGACCGAAGAGTTTAAACTTCTCCCACCTGCAAGCCCGGGAACAAGAAGATCACTCTCTGTTATTCGCTATGGAATCCCGGACAGCAGTCCAAAAGTTTACATCCAAGCAGGTCTCCATGCCAATGAAGCACCTGGTTTTGTGGTTTTGAACAAGTTGATCGAAAAACTTGATGAAAGCGATGCCGAAAATCGAATCAATGGAGAAATAGTCGTCATACCCGTTGCAAATCCTATTGGTTTAGCCCAATGGCGTGATGGGTCCCTTGAGGGCCGTTTTGATTTTGTTAATTCGATAAATTTTAATCGACAACATCAGGATCTTGCCGAACGCATAGCCGAAGACATTGATACACAGCTTGAAGAGAACGCCATTGTAAATGTCTCTCACATTCGAGCCTCGACCGCCAAGATTCTTAAAAAAATTACACCTGATGACGAGGCAGGCTGTTTAAAGCATCAGCTTATATCCCTGTCTCATGATGCCGATATCGTACTCGACCTGCACTGCGATCTTGACGCGCTGATGCATGTCTATGTCGGCACTCCACTCTGGCCGGAAGCGACAGATCTTTCTGCCCAACTCGGTGCAGAAGTAACACTGCTGGCTGCAGATTCCGGCGGGACACCCTTTGATGAAGCAAACAGCAGATTATGGTGGAATCTTGCCGAGAAATTTCCACAGGTGCCAATTCCATCGGCATGTTTATCTGCCACTGTTGAATTAAGAGGCTTCACTGATGTTGCCTATGACATGGCAGAAGAAGATGCAGCTAATCTCTACAAGTTTCTGCAGCGTAGAGGCTGCATTCATGGCGATCCGGGAGATCTTCCGCCACTGATCAACGAAGCAACCCCACTAACCGGCGTCGACTATATTAAAGCTCAAAAGCCTGGAATAGTTGTGTATTTAAAAAAACCGGGGGATTATATTAATAACGGTGAAGTAGTAGCTGAGATAATCAACCCCTTGCCCGAAAATGAGGATGAGAGAGTGTACACCGTGAAGAGTTCAACAGAAGGGGTGCTTTTCAGCAGAAATGTTGACCGATTTGCACGGCCTGGACGGATTATCGCCAAAGTCGCCGGGAAAAGACCATTGCGCGAACCTGGCGGCAACCTTCTGACACTTTAGAACCAAAATCACTGATATCTTTTTAAAAGAGGATTCGAGTGTTATTTTCACTCAAGAAACAACTGATTCCACTCTTTTAATTGTGTCACTGTTACACCTACCCCACCGCACACAATGATGACAATATTCTGTCTGTCACTCAGCACATCAGCCTCATTGTAAACCACAGAGAGGCTGGCACCACAGGCGGGCTCAACCAATATTCTATGATCTTCAAGAAAACGGTTGCAACCATCCAGCGCATCTTTATCAGATACGACGTAGTTATAGATCTGATGCTCATTGCGCAGCTCAAAGGCACGTTTTGCTACCTTTTTGGCACCAAGTGATGTTGCAATACTGTCGATTCCATCTATGGCGATATGTTCATTTGCTCTACAAGCAGCAGAAAAGCAGTCAGCACCGACGGTCTCGACGGCAACGACGGGGACATCATGCCATGTATGTCGTTTCAAGCCTTCAACGACACCGCATAAAAGTCCTCCCCCTCCCACAGACAAGACAATGACATCAGGCCGCACTCCTGTCTTATAGATTTCATCTACCAAAGAGATATGGCCTTCCCAAATTGGTGGATCATCAAACGGATGTATGTATGCGGCCTTGTCCTGAGCAATTAACAATGCCCGCTGATGCGCTTCATCCCAATTCTTGCCGTGGACGATAACTTCTGCTCCTTCTCGTTTGATTAAGTCAATGGCCCTTTTCTTTGTCGTTTGCGGAACAACAACGGTAACAGAAGTTCCCAACAACCGACCGGCATGAGCAACCGCTAAACCAGCATTCCCACCTGATGAAGAGACGAGTGAAGTCGCCCCATCCTCAAGATACTTTTTACAGGCAAAGCCAATTCCTCTGGCTTTAAACGAACCGCATGGCTGCATTGCTTCAAGCTTCAGCCATACACGAGCATCTAAACCTGCACCCACTGACAGAGATTCAATCAATGGTGTGTTGCTATATAAATCATTCATCGCAACTCCAATGGTTTGATTACCACTTCAGATCAAAAAATATTTTCCAATAACCTACTAACAAATAACAGAGAAGAATCTGGAAGACCATACCATTAAGTAGAATGTCAATAACCTGGCCATAACGATCACTTAAAAACAGAGATCATGATGCGGATAGCATCTCGTTGTCAGTACTTTTTGCTTCTTCATAATCAGTTTTGATAGTGAAATAAACTGTTATCAAGATGAATAGGGCCGAAAAACCAAAGAGTAATTTATACGAGTCTTCCTGCATGAAATGCAGATAATCAAGCATCTTTCCGAAAACAAGTGGATAGCCTGCGGTTATCGGCAACGTAATAATCGGCGCCAGGGCGAAATATGAGGTGGCATCTGTTTTGTCGGCGAATTTCTTCACCGATGGCGGATAAACCATATTCCTGATCGCCCTGACAAAACCGAGCATATAGCTGATCAGGAAAAAAGTGATATAGCTCGGGAAAAAGATGAGCATCATAAGAAGCATCAGTGTGACACATTTGGAGAGGATAAATTTTTGTTTCAAACCGAGGAGGTTCATCGCCCCAAGAAAAATGTTCACCGTGATTGAGCCGGCATAGATGCATGCAACGAACAGACCTGCGGCGATCGCATCTGCTACCTGATAGAAGCCGGTGGCATAATTGGCATAAAACGACAACACAGTAATAATGACATAAAAATCAAGATCGGCGATCAGAAAAATTAAAAATCGGCGATTCCTGGATATCTCAACAAAAGAACTCCTGGTGTGGTGGAAAAATGAGAGATTCTCAACTGAAGGATCATCAGAATCGGCGATTTCCTTGGTAATAATAAAACATAACGACCCGACAATAAAAACAAGACCTGTGCAGACAAATACCCAGGCTGATGAACTCAGCGAAAATGAATATCTATCCACTACCTTGAGAATAAATAAGCTCGAGACGACTTTGCCGATATTCTGGGCCAGCATCATATAGCCAAGTCCGGGAACTGTTTTTGACTCTGAGAAAATCCTCACAAGGTAATTCAACCAGACCGGAATTGTCAGCCCCATACATATTGAAAATATTGTGTAAGATGCAAAAAAGAGCAACAGGACATGTTCTGACTGCTTCATCACCAACAGAGTCAGTCCAAAAATCAGGATGGAAAGTGCTGAAATCAGGTGAAGAAGAAGTACGAGTGTCTTTTTCAAGCGATAAAAGCTTGAAAGGTAACTCGAGAACAGCGGGAAACAAGATATACCAACAACAAAGAGAGCAGGTACAAGACCGATGACAAAACTTGACGCACCGAGATTCTTCAGAAAAAGCTGAAGAAATGTCGATTCAAGGACAATCGGAAATCCCAATCCCCAGAAGAATTCAACGACAGATACACCAAAGACGTTTCTTTTGAAATAATTGTCCTTATAGCTATCCATTCATGATTCCGGCTGGAATATTAGCCTATTCACATCACAGAGCGGAAAGAATTTTTCCTATTGCCTGCGTCAGGGCCTTGCTATGTATCTTTCCTGCAAAATGAACCGGACTTTTACCATGAATCGGATCCCAACCGGCGGGGTCAGCAAAACAGTAGAATTGCGTATCGAGACCGATCTTGCGTGCAGCATCCTCAACGGATACTCCGACTAGGCGCTGAGCGGCTTCCCATGTCGCGCCGCACGGAGCTCCACGGATTACTCTGATGGCAACAATGTTACCATCTTTAACCTCAACCTCAAACTCGGGGGCGCCAAACCGGTTGCCGTATTCGCCAAGGCTAACCTGCCTTGGAAGGCCGCATCAGGTGGGCGGGGTCAGGGCCCATTTCGTCGTGGTCTTCTTGCCTGATGAAATAATAGGGATCCCTCTCCTGGCGCATAATTCTGCAAGATCCAACGACAGATCTTTGTGAGAGAGGAAATCAAGAACAAGATCAGACGCAAGATTGTCAGGTAGCAATGCAGAGGTATCATCAAGGACGGGGGGCAAAGGAATATCAATAGATACGACTTCTAATGATATGATATCCTTGGCGTATTTCCGCACGCCGGCAATTTTTCTTTCACCGCTGCCATTTTGCTGAAACACGGTAACTTTCTGCAGCGCTATATGATTTTTCTCATGAGACATGGGCACACCACCATGCTTTTGGTTTATCTGTATGCGGCTCATTGAGGACTCAAATGTCAAGCCTCACCCAGCGCGTACAGTACCTGTACGCCGCTTCAAGCAGCTTTTTTTTCTTACTCTCAGCATGTAAAACGACCCCAAGCTCACCGAATTGACCGCGAAAAATCACCATGCCATCAAGAAAATCCTCTGAGTTACCGTCGTGTTCAATCTGACAAGGTCCTTCCAACAAAGTAATGTCAAGCTCATCATCCTGGCCTTGAAAATATGCCATCTGAGCAAGCGCATGAAACTCATGCTTGTCATTGGCTCCTGACCGAATAGTAATTGCCTGAATATAACCTGGTTCACTGATAGCCCGATCAGGAACAATAATTATTGACACGCACGCTTGAATGGTTCTTCCTTCAGAAGCAATTTCTATTGCATCCATGAGAGCGTATTTCCGTCACATACACTTTGATCTGACAATTGCCGATACATCTCTGGTCAACTCAAGGACTCGCAATGCTTCCGCCTCGGATACGGTCCCGGTCCCGCAGCTCGGAGTTATCAACGTCTGTTCAAATATTGTTTTCGCCGATACGCCAAGTTTTTCAATTTGTGCTGACTGCTCAAACCATTTCTCGGCAAGGGCTTCAGCTGTTTCTGAGGCAATAAATTCAGGGGCAGTGGGAACAATACCTGAGGCGATAATTCCTGCACGCTTAAAAAAAGATACCAGGTGCTGCGGATAGAGGATCAACTTGTCGAAATAGCTGTATGCATCAAAGCTGATGATATCAACGGGTGATTCGAAAAGTATCGACCACTCGGTGTTGGCACAGACG
>JABDPQ010000236.1 GCA_013042695.1 Desulfobacterales bacterium
ATTCCAGCACCTTTCTTGGGCATGAACTTTAGGGTGGTAATTGCCTGATCAACATTCATTCCACGAACCACATCTGCAACTATTCGTGCCTTCTGTGGTGAGATACGGATATATTTTCCAACGGCTCGTGCTTCCATCTTTTGTACTCCCAATTCGTACTGTCAGATACTGTAGTTTACTTTCCTTTCCTGTCTGATGCGTGACCATAGAACGTTCTTGTATGAGAGAACTCTCCGAGTTTGTGACCGACCATATTTTCTGTAACGAATACAGGAATGAATTTTCGGCCATTATGCACGGCAAAGGTCAGGCCAACCATGTCTGGTGTAACATCAGAGCGCCGTGACCAGGTCTTGATCACTTTTCGGGAGCCCGACTCAATGGCACTCTCGACCTTCTTTTGCAAATGATCGTCAACAAAAGGTCCTTTTTTAACTGAACGAGACATTGTCTACTCCTTATTATGATCTTCGTTTGACAATCATCTTGTCAGACGCTTTCTTATTCCTGGTCTTATAGCCCTTGGTCGGTTTACCCCATGGTGTACAAGGATGGCGACCACCGGAGCTTTTGCCTTCTCCGCCACCCATCGGATGATCAACAGGGTTCATGGCAACACCACGAACATGCGGCCTTTTGCCAAGCCATCGAGTGCGGCCCGCCTTACCAAGCTTACGGCTTTCAAACTCACGATTACCAACCTGACCTATACAGGCTCGGCACAAATTGTTGAACTTGCGCACTTCTCCGGAAGGCAGTCTAACCAGTACATAGTTGCCTTCCTTGGCCATTAGTTGTGCTGAGGCACCGGCACTGCGAACCAGTTGTCCACCTTTACCTATCTTCATCTCAATATTATGAATGATAGTACCAAGCGGTATATTTAGCATCGGCAGACAGTTACCAGGCTGGATATCCACTTTATCCCCGGCAACAATTTTATCTCCGACGGCAATTCCATCAGGGGCAAGGATATATTTTTTCTCTCCGTCAAGATAGCTGAGCAGAGCAATATTAGCCGACCGATTAGGGTCGTACTCAATGGATATGACTTTTGCGGCAATATCAGTCTTATTGCGTTTAAAATCGATAATCCGGTATTTTCTCTTATGACCACCACCAATATGACGAGCGGTTATGCGTCCGTAATTGTTACGGCCACCGCTCCTGGATATACTTGCCAGCAAACTCTTCTCAGGTCCGCTGCTTGATAGGTCCGGATTTCTGGTAGACACATGATGCCGTTTACCAGGTGATGTTGGTTTATATGTCTTTATAGCCATGATTTCCCAATCGCTCCATCATCTTTGAGTTGGATAAATCTCTTTGTTGTCTCACCATGAACAAACATTTCAGCAGCTCGCTTAAAGTTCGTCAACAAAGCTGATTTCACCTTCAGCCAGGGTGACGTATGCCTTTTTCCAGTTGTTGGTAAAACCGATATTTTTTCCAACTCTCTTCTGTTTGCCGTGCATGGAAGCTGTTCGTACATTTTTGACTTTAACGTTGAACATTTTTTCAACAGCCTCTTTGATTTCAATTTTGTTCGCACCAGGATGTACCTGAAAGACAACCTTGTTATCCATTTCCTGTTGCAAACTGGCCTTTTCGGTGAGACATGGTCCTTTGAGTACGCTGTGTATATTTTTCATGCCGTGAACCTCTCTTCCAGGCTTGAAATAGCGGGTTGCAGGAGCACGAGTTTGCCGTGTAACAGAATATCATACACGTTCAGTCCTCCCACATTCAGCACTTTGAAGCCATTGACATTCCGAGACGATTTACTCAGATTTTCGTTATCCTCATCTATGACGATGAGAGCTGTACTCAAATCGAGGGTATTCATCACATTGATGAAATCCTTCGTCTTGATCTGCTCCAGCGTAAAGTCATCAAGAACAACGAGATTACCCTCCTGGAACCGCGCCGAAAGAGCCATAGAAACAGCCTGTTTTTTTACTTTGCGATTTAATTTGAAGCTGTAGTCTCGCGGTTTGGGACCAAACGCCACACCTCCTCCACGCCAAATCGGTGATTTTCTCGTCCCGGCACGAGCTCTGCCGGTACCTTTCTGGCGCCATGGTTTAGCACCGCTTCCTCGAACATCTTTTCGAGTCTTAGTGCTTGCGGTACCTGCTCTTTTTGCAGCCCGCTGCATTCGCACCATATCATGGAGTAGATACTCTTTTATTTCTCGATTAAAGATCTGGTCGCTCAGCTCAATCTCGCCAACCTTCTCGTTTTGTATGTTTTTTACTTCTACAGTTGACATTGTGTTCTCCTTGAAGCGGTCTTGTAACGGAATTATTTCGAATAGATCTTCAACAGACCGTTCTTGGCTCCGGGAACAGAACCTTTCAAAAGAACGACATTCTCGTCGGAGCGGACATCAATGACAATGACGTTCTTTTTCAGAATCGTATCATTGCCCATCCGGCCAGGCATCTTCTTCCCTTTTATGACACGAGCCGGCCAGGCACTGCAGCCTATTGAACCCGGTGCTCTATGAAAATTCGAGCCATGGGCGGCACCGCCACCCTTGAAGCCGTGCCTCTTAATTACTCCCTGAAAGCCTTTGCCTTTACTGCTTCCCTGCACGTCAACGATGTCGCCAATTTTCAACACGCTGTCCAAAGAAACTTTTTGGCCGACTTCGAATTGACTGGGATCATTTACACGAAACTCACGTATATGATAGAACCCTTCAACTCCGGCTTTGCTGAAATGCCCAGCCATTGGCTTGGTTACATTTTTGGCTTTTTTGCTCTCAAAACCGACTTGAATGGCGTCATAGCCTTCCTTTTTATCTGTCTTGACCTGAAGGACAGTGCACGAACCTGTCTCCACAACCGTAACCGGTGTGGCGACGCCCAGCTCACTGTATACTCGGGTCATCCCTAATTTCTTACCCAATATACCCATTGTTTTTGGCATAATCGTACCTGCTGCTTCAATTTACTTTAGACTTACTGATCATTACGGCAGTTTTATTTCAACATCCACGCCGGCAGAAAGCTCAAGTTTCATTAGTAGATCTATTGTCTGCTGAGTCGGCTCAAGAATATCGAGAAGTCTACGGTGAGTTCTCATCTCGAACTGTTCCCGAGATTTCTTGTCCACATGCGGCGAGCGGAGTACGCAAAATTTGTTTACCGTCGTTGGCAAAGGAATCGGTCCAGCTACTGCCGAACCGGTTCTGCGCGCCGTATCAACAATCTCGTGAGTTGACTGGTCAAGCAGTTTATGATCATACGCCTTGAGGCGTATGCGAATTTTTTCTGTCGGTATCATTTCTCGTCACATCCTTAGGATATAATTTCGCTGACAACACCAGCGCCTACTGTCCTGCCGCCTTCGCGAATTGCAAAACGAAGGCCAACGTCCATGGCGATAGGGGTGATCAATTCAGCGTCTATTGCTACATTGTCGCCAGGCATTACC
>JABDPQ010000237.1 GCA_013042695.1 Desulfobacterales bacterium
GTAAAAGATCCTTTCTCATGACCAAAAAGTTCGGACTCAATGAGTTCTTCTGGAATGGCAGCACAGTTGACCTCAATCATTGGCAGATGGGAACTTGCCGATGCTTGATGAATTGCTTGCGCAACGAGTTCCTTGCCAGTACCATGATCCCCCCTGATCAACACCCAGGCGTCTGTGGGCGCTACCATCTCAATTTGTTCACGAAGCGCGTTAATTGTCTCGGATTGGCCGGTAAGAGTAGATTTGCGAACAGATTTCTCACGTAACAGGCGGTTTTCGCTTTCCAGTTGCGCGTATCGAAGCCCATTGCTGACCGAGAGAATTATCTTATCGTAAGACAGTGGTTTTTCGATGAAATCGTAGGCACCGTTATGCGTGGCTTGAACTGCTGTCTCAATGGTGCCGTGGCCTGAAATCATGATGACGGGAATATCCGATTGCTCTTTGATTTTCTCAAGCGCTGTCATACCATCCATACCTTCACCGAGCCAGATATCCAAGAGGACTAAATCGATATTCTCTTCTTCCAAGAATTCCAACCCTTTTTCAGCAGAAGAAGTGGTTAACGAACTAAAGCCTTCGTCCTCGAGAACGCCGGATAGCGCTTCCTGAATACTCGTTTCATCATCAATAATCAGAATTCGTTTTTTCATACGTTCTTCAATCCTGCCATAATCTATAAGAGCTGACTGGAAAATCAGATTCCGGCATGGCTGTGTTCATGGTTAAGATGAGACTGTGTTAATGGTAATTCTATGATAAAAATAGACCCACGGGGTGAATTGTCTTGTACCCGGATATAGCCACCGTGATCAGCAACGATGGTTGAGACAATTGCCAAACCAAGTCCCGTGCCTGTTTTTTTGGTCGAAAAGTATGGTTCAAACAGTTTCAATTTGTTTTCTTTGGTGATGCCCGGCCCATCATCTGCGACTTTAATGAGCACGGACTGAGAAATTGTATTAATCGACAGCTCAATATCAATATTACCGCTATCAGGTAAAACGGCGACGCCGTTATCCAAAAGATTTATGATACAGCGCTTGATCTGTTCTGCATCAAAACTGAATTGGGGGATCTCAGTTTCATGTCTGCAGGTAAAGGTGATGTTTTTATGTGCTTCCTGATATAAAACAAGCGTGTCGCAAGTTAACTCCAAGAGATCGCCGTATGTTTTGTTAATTCTTGGCATGCGCGCGAATTGAGAGAATTCGCTCACTAACCGTTTGAGTTCTTCTACCTGGCTGATGATGGTTGCTGTGCACCGGTCAAAAACAGAATCTTCTGATTCAAGGATCTCGGGGTAGCGTCTTCGCAGACGCTGCGCTGAAAGTTGGATCGGGGTCAGTGGGTTTTTAATTTCGTGGGCAATACGCCGTGCAACCTCTCGCCAGGCGGCCATACGCTGCATTTTTTCTATTTTGGTCAAATTGTCAAAGACCAAAACAAAACCAATCGGTGTTTTATCGTCATCTTCTAATCTGGTAAAGTTAATCAGCAAGGAAAGCGTGTTGCGATTGATGGTTACTTTTAAATGCTGTTCTATCGATGTCTTGCCGGTGACATAGAGTTCCTCTATGAATCGATCCAGGATAAGCGTGTATTCAAGCGGCAGAGCCTGTCTGTAGGTCATCGTGATGTATTTGGCGCTATCGATCCTGAGCAATCTTTCAGCAAAACGGTTTATCGTAGTAATCCGGCCGTGATCATCGAGTGATATGACACCTGCAGATACATTCTGCAAAATAATTTCAGTGTAGCGCCGTCTGCGCTCAGCGTTCTGGGAACTCTCTTCCAGCGCAGTGTAGGTCTCGGCCAGTTTCTTGTTGCTGCTGTTGATATTGGCGGTCATGGTATTGAATGAGCTCACCAGCTGGCCGACTTCATCGTTTGCTGCTTCAGCCATTTGGAAGTCGAAATCTCCGTCTGATACTCTTCTGGTGGCAGCAGCAAGTTCATCAACGGGTTCCGTTATGGTGCGTGCAATTCGGATCCCGAACCAGATAGCGGCAAATATGATCAGCAAGGTGACAATGAGAAGAATGAGCAGAAGCCAAAATTTGAATGGCCCTTTAAGGTGTTTAAGCTGGCGGTAGCCCTCTATGCCTTTTGAGATTTCTGTCATTCTATCAAGTTTTTCCTGACTGATCAGAAAAGAAGTGACCAGGATTCCGTATCTCTCTGTATGATGCGCAAGCTTAACCAAAGCGACACTTCGAACAAGTTCTCCACGATTGGTATTCTGGATTATCGGTTCGGGCTGGCTGTTGGCTTTAACTTTCTGGATCAAATCAATGGGAATTTTTGGCAGCACAATCCCCTGCAAACCCTGGTTAGATTCAGATACTGCCAGATCCTCGTTGGTGAGAATAATGCTCAGTGCGGCGGGAATTCCGGCAGGAATACGTTTTAACAGGCTTTGTAACGAAGCAGACAACGCCTCTGGTGCAAAATCAGTAAGGTCTTCCTCTTCTATATAAGCAGCAATGTCAGTGCCGGTGATCAGGACTTGTTCTTGTGAATCCTGGATCAGCGTTTGAGCAAGTTTCAAGGACTCATGGAGTGAATTTTCAACGCTGGAATTAAACCAGTAGTCAACACTTGAGGAAACAAATTGCAGCGCTACAAAAAATAACAGGATGGTTGGAATGAGTGAGAGGGACAGAAAAGAAATAACCAGCTTGGTACGGAGCCTGCTTCCAAGAATGTTTAGTTTTCTTTCAAATAGTAATTCTGCCAGGTTACGCAGGACTAGAAAAAGAACTATCAGCAACAGGATCACGTTGAGGTTGATCAACGCAAAAATGAGAATGTTGCTATTTACCGGAAGATCAAGACTTTGGTCGAAAAGTCTGCCCTGCAGCCAAGTGAATAAAGGTATCAGACAGAGACAGAAGAGTATCACCCGCCTGATCAGTTTTTTCTTCTGCAGACGTTGTTCTTCGGTAATATGCGGCCTGAGCATCAGGTAATCGCCTTGAGCCGGCTGATATGAGCGTGGTGTTTGGGTTTCTGCCATTATTCTCGAGGCTCTTTCAATAGGTAAACTCTATCGTATACCAATCTGTTTTCAAGTCCCACCATGAAATAAATGGAATGATAGAATGCAGGCTCATAGGTAATGTTTTCTTGTAGAGATCAGCCTTTACTTTGAGCCGGTAGGAGCGTTCAGGAATCAGCTTGCTGAGTTCAATTACCTTGAGGCCGTGTATTTCGTTGAGCAGTTTCTGTGCCTCTTCCAAAGAAGCCGCGGTTATGTCCTTCTTGCTGGTTTCCTCAATTTCGACGTTATAGGTGTTTTTCAGCGTATCGTAAGTGAGCGAATGGGAAAACTCAATTGCCACCAACTCATCATCAGGCCAGTTTGGTTCGTTGAGTATCAGTCTGACAAAAAATAAGAATTTGATTGGTATACCGCTGTGCAGTGCTTCGAGCATTTCCTCAGTAAGGCTTTCCTGTAGTTCACCAAAAAGCAACAGATGTGTATCTGAGGTTGTGACGATGATGTCCGTGAAATGTGGACCTATTTCCTGCGCTTCAGCTGTAAAGCTTCGCTGACTGTCTAATAGACCGGTAAGGATTATGAGGGCGGTAATGAGTGAAATTAGCAAACGCATAGAAAACTGAATATGTCATCGTTTCGCTTCTTTTAGTGAAAGGAGCGCATTTACCTTTATTGGAGTAACGATACCGCACAACTCATTACAGAAGCGGTTGAAGATGGTTTAATGTACCTGAAAATATAAAACATGTCTATTTTTGTCTATCACACCATGATCGTATCTTTGCTCGCATGATGATTCCTCTGAAGATAATAAAGAAAGAGCTTGACACATCGATGTGCGATCTATATAAGGGCATATGCACAAAATGAACGATATAACCAATAATGAAAAGAACTCTTATGCGTGTGGCGGTGCCAACAAATAACCCGGGTGGTTTGCAAGGTGTGAGATCAGCTCATTTTGGTCATTGTGATCTGTTTACGATAGTGAATTGCGACAATGACCATGAAAAAGAAGTTGAGATTCTTGCCAATGTTGCTCACGGTAAAGGAGGATGCCTTGAGCCGGTAAAGCTTTTGCAACAGGCAGGGGTCGAGGCAATTGTTGTCGCTGGTATGGGAGCCAGGCCAATGCAGGCATTAAGCGACGCCGGAATTGTTGTCTATTACGCCGACAATCTTACGGTTCCGGATGTACAAACCGTGATAGACAAACTAGCCAATAATAGATTACCGGCAATGCGGCCTACGCAGGTATGTCAGGGATCGGGTACCTGCCAGCACTGATCTATTTGCTTTTTTATAGGTACCTAAGTATATAGTTAATGAGCATTTGTTGAGGTCGTATTGCTCAATATCATTTCCACATCAGACAACCATCTTGTAGATATGTCGCCACGACCTAAAAAAATGAGATATTGTGAAGGCCAGTTCTGCGGCAGAGCCTTCAAGCCAACTGGCACACCTCTACACGAGCTAATGCAGGTTGATCTGCACCGCGATGAACTCGAAGCTTTGAGACTCTGTGATTTTGAAGGACTCACACAGGAAGAGGCCGGGGTCAGGATGGGTGTTTCCAGGGGAACGATTCAGCGTATCATCAGCGGAGCGAGGAAAAAAACCGCTCAGGCATTGACAGAGGGGCAGGCACTGATCTTCGTCGACACCAACACCTGATGGCGTCGCAAAAATTCCTCATCTGCTTCGTTGTTGAAATTTTTCAATCATCTCGACGTACTGGTGTACGCCTCCAAGCTTGAAAAATTTCACGCCTCGCTTATGAGGTTTTTTGTTTAGCCATCACATATCTCAATTATTCACGAGAATATCTACTTTTTCCATGCCAGCAGAAAAACTTGACTTACAGCTATTGCAGGTGTTCGGTCGGCCGCTCAATCGTTCGTTTCTCTCACTAAATTAATCAAATGTTTTCTCTGGTTTTGGTGAATTCTATATCTGGCCACTTTTCCATAAAAAAATTAAGCATCCACTCGCTTTCAGCGAGGTAGGTGAGGAAGCCTTCTGCGTCTCTGGCCAGGGCAAGTTGGTTAGAGCGTTCAAATTCTGTCAACTTTTTTTTGTCGGTGCCTCCTACCCATCTTGCTGCCTTAAAATTGGTCGGCTCGTAGACGGCATCGACACCATATTCATTTTTCAGTCGGGCGATGGTTACTTCGAATTGCAGGACGCCGACAGCGCCCATAATATAATCAGCGCCGATCAGTGGACGAAATACCTGGATTGCCCCTTCCTCGGCAAGTTGAACGAGTCCTTTTTGCAGTTGTTTCATCTTCAGGGGATTTTTCAGCAGTACTCGACGGAAATGTTCCGGGGCAAAATTGGGCACGCCGATGAATTTTAGCGGTTCTTTTTCGGTGAAGGTGTCTCCGATTTTAATGGTACCGTGGTTGTGCAGTCCAATAATGTCCCCAGGCCATGCTTCTTTGACGTTTTCACGATCTTGAGCCATAAAAATAGTGGCGTTTGACAGATTGATTTCTTTGCCAAGACGGTGATGCTTAACCTTCATACCTTTGGTAAAGGTTCCGGAACAAATTCTTAAGAAAGCGATTCGGTCTCTATGGGCAGGATTCATGTTTGCTTGAATCTTAAAGACAAAACCACTAAAGTCTTCTTCGGCCGGATCAACCATGCGGCTTACTGATTGACGGGTGCCCGGCTGCGGAGCCATTTCTACAAATGAATCAAGCATCTCACGAACACCAAAGTTATTAATGGCACTGCCGAAGAATACCGGTGTCTGATTTGCCTTCAAATACTGCTCGTATTCAAAAGGATTTGCTGCACCTTCGAGCAGTTCAACTTCTTCTCTGAGCTCCTCTGCCTGACCGCCAAGCAGCTCATCCAGGTGTGAGTCATCAAGGTCCGAAATACGTATGCTTTTTTGATCACGCCTATCTGAGCCGGGTGAGAAGAGATAGACTTCCTGACGAAAGAGGTTGTAGACCCCCCGAAAACTTTTCCCCATGCCAATAGGCCAAGAAAGTGGTGTACATTCGATCTGAAGTTTTTCTTCGATTTCATCGAGCAAGCTAAGAGGCGAGCGGCCTTCACGATCGAGTTTGTTGATAAACGTAATCAGCGGGGTATTCCTCATCCGACATACTTCCATGAGTTTTTCAGTCTGTGATTCGACCCCTTTGGCACTGTCAATGACCATTACCGCAGAATCAACAGCAGTGAGAACCCGGTAGGTATCCTCAGAAAAATCTTGATGTCCTGGTGTATCAAGAAGATTAATTTCGAAATCTCGATAGGTAAATTTCATTACCGATGTAGTAACGGAAATACCCCGTTCCTGCTCGATTGCCATCCAGTCACTGATGGCGTGACGCTCAGCCTTCCTAGATTTAACGGCACCAGCCATGTTAATTGCCCCGCCATAAAGGAGTAGCTTTTCTGTAAGGGTGGTTTTACCAGCATCGGGATGACTGATAATCCCAAACGTTCGCCTTTTGGCAACTTGTTTTTCTTGACTACTTATCATGATGGAAATGAAAATCCCCTTTGATTATCGCTGACGAATGAGTATAAACATGCAGTGAAAAAACTACGAAAGATAGGCTCTTTTACAAAGAATGCAATAGAAATATAGAATCTAATGGAAAATAGTAAAACAATACTGGTCACGGGCGGCTGCGGGTTTATTGGTGCCAACTTTATTCATATGGCCAACCGTGTAAGGCCCGACTGGCGGGTGGTTAATCTTGATAAACTTACCTATGCGGGCAACCTCAAAAACCTCGAAGGTATCCAGCAGGGTGAAAATTATCGATTTGTAAAAGGCGATATATGTGATGCAGCGCTTGTGGCTCGATTGTTTATGGAAGAAAATATACATACGGTAGTCCACTTTGCTGCTGAATCACATGTTGATCGGTCCATTAGCGGTCCAGCCGATTTTATCCAGACGAACATAGTCGGAACATTCAATCTGCTTGAAGCCTCACGCAGCTGTTGGTTTGGGCAGGACAAAACTATTGAACTGCCGCTATTTTTACATGTAAGTACTGACGAGGTATACGGATCTCTTGGAGAAACCGGCTATTTCTCCGAGACCACTTCCTATGATCCAAGATCTCCCTATTCTGCCTCCAAAGCATCCTCAGATCACTTGGCATCAGCATATTTTCATACCTATGATCTGCCTGTTATCATAACCAATTGTTCAAACAATTACGGTCCTTATCAGTTTCCTGAAAAACTCATTCCGCTGATTTTTCATAACAGCATGATTGGTCGGGAACTCCCTGTTTACGGAGATGGCAAAAATGTCCGAGACTGGCTCTATGTAACTGATCACTGCGAGGCCTTGGTTGCTATTATTGAGCTGGGCAAGCCGGGTAAGAGCTATAATATTGGCGGAAATAACGAAAAACAGAATATTGAAGTGGTGCAGTTGATTTGTGACACGCTTGATGAAAAAATTGGGCCGCTTGAGGGTGGACTGCCGCGACGATCGTTAATACGATATGTTACCGATCGACTCGGGCATGATCGTCGCTACGCAATCGATGCCTCGTTGATTAAAGAAAACATTGGCTGGCAGCCATCTGTTAGCTTCGAGACCGGTATAAAACAAACAATTGACTGGTACTTGAGCCACCAGGAGTGGATTGGCTCGATCATTGATGGTTCTTACCAGGAATATTATCGGAAAATGTATGGTACCTGAGATTGTTACAAGGAGTTGCTGCTATTATGCAGGTAATTGAAACTGATATACCCGGTGTGTTGATTCTGGAACCGATCGTTTACGGTGATGAAAGGGGCTTTTTCATGGAAAGTTACAACCAAATGGTCTGGCGTGAAAAAACCGCTATCACCTCTGACTTTGTCCAGGACAATCATTCTCGTTCTGCCCGCGGTGTTTTGAGAGGGCTCCATTATCAGTTGGTCCATCCCCAAGGTAAACTGGTCAGGGTAACCTCAGGCGAAGTGTTTGATGTTGCGGTCGATGTCAGGCGCTCGTCAAACTCCTTTGGTAAATGGGTAGGGACACGTCTCAACGAGCAAAATAAACGAATGCTTTGGATACCTCCTGGATTTGCCCATGGATTTCTTGTGCTCTCAGATTATGCAGACTTTTTATATAAAACTACTGCTTTTTATGCCCCGGAGTATGAACGGACCATTATTTGGAATGATCCCAACCTGAATATTGCCTGGCCTGAAGGTGTGATACCAGAATTATCTGATAAAGATGCTGTTGCACCTCCATTCATGGAAGCAGAGCTCTATGAATAAGATGAGGGAGAACCTTTCAATACGGTGAAATAAGTTCTTGACGGATAGCTCTTCCCAAACAGTAAGCGCTGAATGGTTTGGTAAGATATTGGTTAATACCAAGGTCTATTATTTTTTGTTCTTCACCTGGTTCATAATACCCTGATGCAACCAGCGCTTTTTGCGCAGGTTTTATTTGCTGGATAGCTGCATACGTTTCATAGCCATTCATACCGTTTTCCATCACCATATCCAGAATAACAAGATCAACAAAATTTGATCTAAGATAATCCAGGGCTTCTTCCCCACTTTCTGCCGTGATTACCTGATATCCAAGCTGCATGAGTACATTGCGAGCGATTTCGAGCTGAATTTTCTCATCATCAACAACCAGGATACGTTCGTCATTGCCACTGAGATACTCGGAAGGCAACAACGTTTTTCCTCTTTTCTGATCTGACGATATAGGGAAATAGAGTTCAAACCGGGTTCCTTTGTTGCTGCTTGAGAGGTTGATAAAACCGTCATGATCCCGAATGGCATTCCAGATTATTGTCAGCCCAAGGCCGGTACCGCTCCGGCCTGGGAGCTTTTCTGAATAAAATGGTTCGAAGATTTGTGAGAGGCTCTTCGTTTGGATTCCCGGGCCATTATCGGTTACTGATAAAATGACATAAGAACCGGGTGGAATGGTCTCAAAACCTTGGACTGTCTCATTCAGGGTTTGAGTTGTTGTACGTATTCTTATTTTTCCTGAGTTGCTGCTGCTCGCTTCGGCAGCGTTATTAACAAGATTTGTGAGTGTTTGGGTGATATGGATGGCTGAACACATGATATCCGGCAGCGTCGAGTCCAACTCGAAATCGACCTGTAAATCGTAGAATTCACTATGCAGCTGACGATAATCCAATGAGCTTTGATAGTTTTTAATGAGCAGGTTAATGTTGGTCTCTTCTTTCTTACATTTTGCACCTCGAGCAATCCTCAGCAGTTCGTTCACAACATTAAAAGCCTGTTGACCAGAATTCTTTATTAACTCCAACTCCTCCCGAAAAGGAGCATTTTCATCCATATCCGCCAGCAAGAGATCGGGGTAGCTGATCAGACCGCTCAAAATATTATTGAGATCATGAGCAACACTTCCGGCCATCAGACCAAGAGATTCCATTCTCTTGGCAAGTCCAAGTTTTTCTTGAAGTTGAAAAAACTTCTGTTCATTTTCTTTGCGCTCTGAAATATCCTGAATTCCGACTGCAAGAACTGTTTTCTGGCCACTTGACAGTTGCTGAATTCGCACCTCGACAGGAAAACGTGCCCCGCTTTTATGCCTGCCAGCACTCTCAAGAGCGCTTGGAGCATCCGGGTGATTATCAATCTGCAGATGAAACGGAGAATTATGCCAGTCTGGCAGAAGATCACCGATCATCAGGTTGGGCAACTCCTGTTCCTGATAACCAAAGAGCTGAGTAAA
>JABDPQ010000245.1 GCA_013042695.1 Desulfobacterales bacterium
GTTCCAGACGGTCTTACCGTGCCTCAGGAGGCCGAAGGTCGTTTTTTCTCGATGATGTCGTTTCATCGTCTCGCTGGCTTATGCAGTGCGCTTCACAGGGGGCTGCAGGAGCGGATTGGCAGATCGAAACAGTTCTGCCAGCAGGGCGATTTGTTTTTCGTTGTCAAAGTGTGAGCGTACAAACTGTTGACCGGCAGTAATAAGCGATTTTCGCAGAAACGCATCGGTCAAGAGCAGATTAATCGCCTGGGCAAAACCATGGCTGTCCTGTGGCTCTACGGTTAAGCCTGTTTTTTCGTTGATCAGAATTTCAGGCAGAGCGGAAACATTGGTTGAAACTACCGGTACGCCCATAGCCAGGCTCTCGACGAGTACGTTGGGTATGCCGTCACGGTCACCGTTCTTGGCGATCTCGCACCCGAGAACGAAGAGATCGCTTTTTCTGAAATGCTCGAGCACTTCACCGTGTGTCCGGGTCCCGATCCAGGAACAACAGTCCTTGAGTTGCAGCTCGTCTATCAAACCAATAATCTGCTCACGGTCATCCCCGTCGCCAATCAGGGTATGGTGAAAGGCAACCTGCCGCTCGGCCAGCAGTTTTAAAGCTCGGTAAACAGTCGGCAGCCCCTTCTTTTCAGTCATCCTGGCAATGGTCAGAAGACGATATGGCGGCTTGGGTTCAAGTCGCAGACGCGTATTGTTGAAGAGCGAGAGATCGATGCCATGGTAGACACAATGGATAGGAGTTACGGGGGATTCAAGGATGTTCTTGAGGTAGTGCTTATTGGTAAGCGTACATGTTGCCACAAATTCTGCCTTTCCGATCTTCTCTTTGAGCTGGTCGGGGTGGGAGGTGTAGATATCCTTGGCATGAGCCGTAAAACTAAATGGCAGATCAGCAAGATGAGCGGCGAACATGGTGACCGACGTTGGAGAGTGGGCAAAATGGCCGTGCAGTTGCACAACCGAGGCGTCCCTGCTGAGATGTTTTTGTACCAGATAGCCCGCTTGAAAAAGATGTTTGAGGGTGGCAAATTTTTTCGTACGGCGAAACCTCCTGGCCGCAAGAGCCAGGGCTGAGCGATATTTCTGCGGGTTGGCAGCGGCACAGAAGATGTTTGGTCCAATGAGTTTTGGCATATCACCCACTAACTCTGTCGGCAGATAATCAACTGCTGCCTTGATCTGCTTGACCGAATCGTGGCAAAAGCTCTCTCGAGGGCGTCGCATCGGAAAGAGGCGCAGGCGGAATCCTAAGCGCTCGAGCAGCAGGATTTCATTTGATATAAAGGTTTCTGAGATACGGGGGTAGCCCTTTAAGATGTAGGCAAGTGTAGAAGGTGGTGAAGGGAAGGTCATCTGCTGGTAAGAGCTTCTTGCGGTTCGTGGTGGTTGGGGCCGAAACCGTTCTTATGCTCTGTTTTAAAAAAATCGAGTCGTTTGAGCATCGAGTCCAGGCCAGTGAGCTTGAAGTTAACCATTGCCTTGGTATACGCCTGGCTATCGGTCAACACATCGAACATCTTTTCCCTGAGGAGTTGCGGTGAGACCTCTTTCCAGGGAATGTAGTCGACCAGGTTTCTGCTTTGCAGGCACTGGGCTCTGATTAACTGTTCTTTCCGTGGTGTTTCACGGGGAATAATTAAGGCCGGTGTTTGCTGGCTGAGGATCTCACAGACCGTATTATAGCCACCCATGGAAATGATAATATCGGCTGCCTGCATCAACTCTTCAATGCGGGGGTGAAATGGCAAGGTCTTGATGCCGTATCGCCTGGCACGTTTTTTGATTTTCTCCCTTTTTCGTTTGGGCATATAAGGACCGGTAATCATCAACGATTTGAAAGGAAGTGAGGTCGGGAAATAGTCATGCATGGCAAGATAATGATCGACGACCTCAAATCCGTCACCGCCACCGCCTGTTGTCACCAGTACAAAGGTATCCTCTGGCAGTATCCTGTAACGTCGGCGGATTTTATCCCGGATGTTTTTTGATTTCTTTACCCGCGGGATATAGCCGGTGAAGATGACTTTATCGTGCAGTGCTGAAGGAATCCCATAGAGGACCGCCGGGTTGTAGATGTCTTTATCGCCATATACCCATATCTCATTGTAGAGCTCAGGCAGCTGGGAGTAGACATTTTTTTCCGCCCAATCCTTTTTGATGACAGCAGGGTCATCGAGTATGTCGCGCAGCCCTAATACTGTTCTGGTCTGGGGTAGTTCGTTCTTAAACCATTGCAGGGTTGGCAGTACTTCCCGCTTCAGTCCCAATGGTTCTTTATCGACGATAAAGAGGTTCGGCTGAAATGTCTGGGCCGTCGCCAGAATGATGTTCTTGCGGATATTGAGGGCTTGTTCATCATCAATCCTGATCGACAAGGAACGATATTCGTCGTTTGTTTTTTTGATCATCCCGGGGATTCGCACAAAGTCAACCTGCCGGGGAAGAGGGAAGCGCCCTGCAAGCGGTGATCCGGTCAAGATCAGGATGTTGGTGTGGCGGTCCTGCAGGTGGCCGGCAATTGCCATGGTACGGCGAATATGTCCAAGCCCGTAGGTGTCATGCGAGTACATGAGAATATTATATGCTGGAGTCGAACGCATAGTCTCCCTCGGCAGATACTGAATGTAGCCGTTAGCCTTTAGCTATTAGCTTGAAAAGTGAAAATCAGCAGAAGCTGGACGCTAACAGCTGTATCAGCATGCTTAGAAATGAAGATCAGGCTAAATAGTCAGTTCTCTATCTGAAACCATATTCAGATGAGCCTTTTGCAAAATGATGATTTTCGTTCAAAGTCAAGGCATGCGAAAAATTTTGCCGCAGGCATATAATCGATATTCCGAGGATAAAATTTTAAGCATAACGTAGAGGTTGAACGAAAAGGGCGTTTTGCAAGTGGCTCAGATAGATACTACAAAAAAATGGTTTTTTAATAACGCACTATTATTCCACTCATTGGAGAAAGTCAAGAAGGTCCTGATGCGCCGAGAGATGGAGAATCCAGAGAATAAAAAAGCCCTGCAGTAGTGACTGCAAGGCTGGAAAACCAAAAGAAAAAGAGTTGTCAGAAACTCATGGTCAGCTGATTGCTGATCATGATAATGGCGTCAACATCGGAATAGGAGCTTTTTTGTTCAAAAACGTCACCGGTATCCAGGTAACCGAAATGAACCTCGTAAGCGAGGGTATCGAAGAAATTATAAACGACACCGATATTAGCCTCCCAGCTTGATTCAGTGTCAAGTGATGCATTAGCATCCCAATTACCTTTGGTAACACCGATTGCCCCATGGAAGGCAAGACTGGGGGTGGCCAAAAATTCGGCAGCCACGGCAAATCCGTGCGGAGCCGATTTGCCTGTTTGGCTCAAGAGCTCAGAGAGAAACGGGTCATCTGTAAGGATGTCAGAGGCAGAGTTGGTGATCATCAGGGGCTTGAAACGTGATAATTCGAGTTGCAACCCTCCTTCTGTCTCGGTTACCGCATCGTAGTCGAAGGTGTAACCGTTAATCTGATAACGAGAAGTCCCACCAAACCTTTCCTCTGCAACAGCCGGCCCAGCGACCGCAAGAGCGAAAAGCAGCAGTAAGACAAAAGCTGCTATGGTGTTTGTTCGTGTTATCATCATGTGCTGCGTTAACGTCTTGTTATTTCGTGTTAAATGTTGAGATCTATTTGAAAAACATTCGTCAGTTCTAGGTGAATCTACTTCAGTACAAAAATTTATACCCACTTCCACTATGAGATGTATCTCCTTAAAAGTCAAGGGATACTTATATTAACAATCCCTGTTCTAACGATGAACAAGTATCATGATTCTAAATTACCATCATCGTGCTGGCGAAAGCTTCGGATCTATTGCAGAGTTAAGCAGTGGGTCATACGAAGACGATCCTGATATTGCGGGAGTGCTATATATAGTATATAGATAGTCAACCCGTTTTATTGTACCTGATCAATCATTACACGGCGCAGACAAATAACTACTATGCAGGTGGATATATGCGTTACCTAACTTTCTTACCGCTCTTTCTTTTGCTTCTTCTGAGCACTATGTTCCCCTTCTATGCAGATGCTCAAGAAGAAAAAGCGACGATTGTCGTGCTACCCTTTGAGGTCAGTCGAACCGGACAATATGCCTATTTAAACAGTGCGATCAGGCAAATGCTGATGGCTCGCCTGGTAAAGCAGGGCGCCGCTAAAATCGTTGATCCTCAGCTCTCTGCCAAAGAGGTCAAGACCATCAGGGGATTTCTTAAAACCGGCGCAATTGATCAAGTCGCCGCCCGAGTCAAGGCAGATTGGCTGGTGGACGGCAGCATGTATTCGCTTAAAGAAGGTTTGCAGGTGAATCTCACCTTTTATTCCACCGCGGCAGACATCAAACCGATCCCCTATACATTAAAAGCAGACAAGCCAGATGACATCCTGCCGGCCATCACGGCGCTGAGCGCAGAGATTAACAGCGATACCTTTGGCCTTGAGGATAAAAACAAGGCGACAGTTGGCCCCACAGGGGTCGGTGGGGGCCTGGCAAGTTTTCAGACACCGCATCCAGAACGTGACTATAAAAAAGGGCTCTATAGCGGGGCAACCCTGTTTGGTGGAGGCGGAGATGAGCGCTTTGAATCAAAGGGCATACGTAAAAGTTCCAATATCCCACTGGCGGTCGAGTCGGTTGCCCTTGGCGATTTAAATAATGACGGGGTACAAGAGTTGGTTGTTGCCTCACGAACGAAGATCAGACTGTTTCATTTTGACGAACGGCGTTTTGATCTGGTGGCCCAATACGATTTGAATCCCAACTTGAAGATCCATGTGATCAATATCGCCGATCCCGGGGTAACCGGCACCATGAAATTATTTGTCTCGGCAAATAACGGCAAATTCCCTGCCTCGGCAATTTTTACCTGGGATGGCTCTAACACCCTGACGCTGGTACGCGAAAACATCCGCTGGTATATCAGGCCCGTCTGGTGGCCGAAAAAAGAGATGATCCTTGCCGGACAGAAAGACAGTCCCAATATCTCCGATAATTTTCTTGCCCCGGGCGTTTTTCAACTCAATATTCTGGATGATTCCTGGAATCTCAAACGTGGCGAGAAACTGCAGCTCCCGGAAAAGACCGATCTCTTCGATTTTGTTGTCGCCGATCTCAACGGTGATGGCAGCAATGAGATGATGGTAATTGACAAAGTGGAAAAACTGCTGGTCTACGATGATGCCTTGAACCTGCTCTGGGTAAGCAGTGCAAACTACGGCGGCAGCAAGACGTTTTTTGGACCCCCCAAGAGCCAGGGAGACCAGATTGCCTACAATGCCTATAACGAATCAGAAAATGCCTTGCGGACAGTGGTATTCATTCCGGGCCGTCTGGACACCAGGGACATAACCGGCGACGGACTGCCTGAGGTGGTAGTCAGCAGCAATGAGGTCGGCTATTCGAAGTATGCTGAGAACATCCGCAGCTATGACGGCGGGTCTGTCGCCTGTCTTAGCTGGCGTGGAGCCGGGCTCATGGAACTATGGCGCACTAATCGCATCGAAGGTTATGTCGCCGACTATGCCTTTGACAGAGATGGAGAAGTGGTCGAAGGTAAAGAAGATACCTTTCTCAACCGCCTCTACGTGGCTCAGATCCCCGACATATCCTATTGGGAAATGCTCATCCCCGGCAGTAAGAAAAGCAAGATGCTCGCCTACGAGATGACGGTGAGAAGAGATCAGATTTCTGCAAAACAATAAAAAAGGAAAGAAAAGTGACAACAAAATAGACACAAGCTATTGCTTTTCTTTATCCCGTACCCCAAATTTGTCTGGATTTGTTAAGTATTTCAGCAGTTTCCTGCCTAGTATAAAATTTTATACTTTTTGGTAAAAAAAACTTGACATGGTGTGACCATAGGTATATAAGTTCAGCATAGACTTTTCCAGTTTCCCTTTGTGATCGGTATTTTCAGTTGAGTGATCAATGGGAATGAGGGGAGAAAAACTGCAGACCCTGAATGTGTCGGGGTTAAAAACGTAACCTAGGAGAGAAAGATGAAAAAATTAATTGCTGCCGCTGCCGGCCTGATGTTGGTCGGCACCATGGTTGGTAGTGCTGCCGCTGCTGTTACTTTTGGCGGCGATGCACGTGTTCGTTGGTACTATGAAGAAAACGGCAACGGCCTTGACCAAAAAGATGAAAAATTCAGCTCACGTGTCCGTGTTAAAGTAAATGCCGACGCCAAAGGCGGCGCCTATGCCCGTGCACGTATCCGCATGGCAGATTCCACCTGGGATGGCACCAGGCAGACCCGTAACCGAGGCGCAGGTTCCAACAGCTATGTCGACTATGCCTATATTGGCGTACCGATGGGCCCGGTAACCTTTGAAGGTGGTTTGATGCCGGTCAACCTGACCAAGTTCACCCTCTGGGATGCACGAGCTGATCAGTTCATCCTCAAGTGGGCCAATGACATGACCAATCTTGAGTTCTGGTTCCAGAAGAACCTTGAAGTTGAAAGTCGTCCTGCTGATCCGACATTTAATGATCTCGCTGATGACAATGACATCAACACCTATTTTCTTAAATGGGATCAAAAATTTGCTGGCGATTGGATGACAACCGTAGGACTCGCCTACAGGCAAGATGAAACGCCGGCTGATGTAGAAGGCGCCCAATTTACGGTACATTTCAGTGGTCCTGCCGGTCCGGTTGCTCTGGCAGGTGAACTTGCCTATGTCGAAAGTGATTTGCTCGGCGCAGGTGCTTCAACGGCTGGTGGTGCAGTTACCGCGGCTGATGACGCCTGGGGCGGATATCTTCAGGGCGGCATGAACTTTGGCGCCACCTCCGCTACCATATCAGGTGGTTTCACTCAAGACGGTTACCTGGCTGATGATGACTTCGGTTACATCATGATCGGTGGTGCTTCCTCGATTACCCCGGCAGTGGCCAGCCAAATTGGTCTCTATGGCGACTGGGGATGGATTGCCGGTGACATAGGCTTCAAAGTGTCTGAGCAACTGTCTCTCAGAGGTGTCCTAGCATATGCCGACATCTCCGATTACGGCGACCTCTTTGAGGTTTCTGGTAGCGTGAAATATGCCATCTCTGATGGTGCTTCCTTCACCTGGGATATTGGTTACCTGAACAATAACGCAGATGCTGACGTTGGCGACGAGAATCCATTCGGTACTGCTTTGACCTTCGGTATAAGCTACTAGTCTAAGGACGTTAGTACCAAATGTAACATAACAAACGTTCTGTCGTGAAAAAGGGCGGATCCTTCGTGGGATTCGCCCTTTTTTTTTACCATTCCCCTCGGAATGACACCTATGGTCCAGGAAAACAATGATCTGAAGACCAGACCGTATAAATGGCCGGTTTTTTCTATTGTCGCCTCCGGGGTCTTCCTGTCGACCATGGACAGCAGCATGGTAAATGTCGCCCTGCCCTCGATCATGCGCAGCTTTAATTCCCCGTTGATCCAGGTGCAATGGGTCGTTCTCACCTACCTGCTGACCATTTCCGTTACCCTGCTGCTCTGGGGTATTGCTGCAGACAGGATCGGCACCCATGTCATCTATCTGGTCGGTGTGGGCACCTTTGCTGCAGGGGCACTGGCCTGTTCCTGGTCCCCGAGCCTGCTGCTGCTGATTCTTTCCAGATGTATCGAAGGGCTGGGCGGTGCCATGATGATGTCATCCGGGCCGGCAATCATTCGAGATGTCTTCCCGCGGCACCAGATTGGCAAAGGTCTCGGCCTGGTCGGTATTGCCACCTCCATGGGATTGATGAGTGGTCCGGTAGTAAGCGGTGTGCTGATTACCCATTTTTCCTGGCGGGCCATATTTCTTGCCGGCGTTCTGGTGAGTCTGATCATTCTGCTCAGTGGTTATAAGATCCTGAGGCAGCCAGGCATTCTCAGCCGACCGGGTGAAAAACGCTTGTTTGACTGGAAGGGCGCTTTACTCTGGGCCACCCTTGTTATTGCCGTCATGTTGTTTGCTCATTTTTTCATGGAGCTCAACCTGAGTGCCAAGGCTATCGGGTTTTTTGGTATTGCACTGCTGATTACACTTTTCATCTGGGCGGAGCGGACCAGAAAATCATCTATTTTGCCGCTCCATCTCTTTGCTAAAAGCTACTATCACATCGGCTTGATAACGGCGGCGCTCTCTTTTGGCTCGCTCTTTGTGGTGTTGATTTTGATGCCGTTTTACCTCGATTACATCAAGGGGATGGCAGCGGATATGATCGGTCTGGTGATGATGGCCGTGCCCGTGACGCTGGTTATCGTTTCGCCAACGGCAGGATTACTCTATGACCGTATTGGCAGCAGATATCTGACCACGCTTGGCCTTGGGCTCAGTTTTATTGCCCTGCTTCTGCTTTCGCAACTGAGCTCTGATTCGAGTCTTGTCGATATCTGCTGGCGGCTGGCCCTGGTCGGTATGGGGCAGTCCATCTTCCTGGCTCCGAATACGGCCTCGCTGCTCTCCAGGATACACCATACCGATGCCGGGGTGACCTCCGGACTACTGGCGACCTCGAGAAATCTTGGTATGCTTGCTGGTGCAGCTTTTGGGGGCATTACTTTTGCTGCCTGGTTCGGCTATTTTTCCGGTGGGGATGAGATACGAAATTTTGTTCTCGGCCAGACCCACTCTTTTCTCTCGGCATTGCAGGCGACATTTCTCTGCACGTCTCTGATCTCTCTTACTGCCGCCGTGATATCCTGGCAGCGAGAAAGATAGATAATTTTCTAGATGGTAATGGGTTCTAGGTTGCAGCCATGTTATTAAAGGTAATTGTGGCCGTCGTACCTCGGTCATCATTAGGAATGAGCGCAAAGGATGCCTCATGCTGGCCGAGAATCTGATCCACAAGCGTAAGACCCATTCCAGTGCCATAAATTTTCGTTGTATAGAACGGATCGGTTACATGCTCCAGCTCACCATCGCTGACACCTCCTCCGGTATCGCTGATTGACACGACGACGCTTGAATTATCCTGGTAACTCGACAGCGTCAGCGTGCCGCCATCTGGCATGGCTTCGATACCGTTTCTGATGAGATGCAGAAATACCTGTCTTATTTTTTCACTATCCATCTCAATCAGCGGATCAGCACCATAGAAATCGAGAGAATAGGTGATCTGTTGGCGTTTCATGATGGTGTAGAAAAGCATCACACTTCTGCGAATCAGGGGAAAAAGCGGTTGCACACTTTTTTGTGGCTCATATTCGCTGACGAAACTGAAGAGATCATTAAGTGTGGCTTCCACTTTTTCGGTTTCCTTGATCAGCACATCAAGGAATTTACGCGCCTTCTCATCATCGAAACGCTTTGAAAGCAGCCGTGATGTGCCTCCGATCGAGGTAATCGGGTTCCTGATCGCATGCACCAGTTGAGCAGACATTTGGCCGAGTGCTGCGTAGCGTTCAGCTTCAACAAGCAGATCTTTGCTCTCTTCAAGCTCCAAAGTAACGAGTTCAAGCTCATTGATTTTTGCCTGCATGTCGGCATAGAGCGTAGAATGTTCTATGGCAAGACTGGCCTGGCCGGCAAGCAGCTCGAGAGCCTCAACATCAGTTTTCTGGATCGGCTGTTTGGTGACGAAATTATCAGCAATGATGACGCCAAGGGCCCGACGTGGTGAATAGAGCGGTACGATAACGAAACTATCTTCACCAAGTGTTGCAATCAGCTCAGCGGGAATATCAACAGCGGCTGCACCATGCTCGACCAAAATAGACTTCCTGCTTCGACAGGCATGGACAAGCGGATGGGAGCTGTTTTCGGCTGGAATGGCCAGCGACCGGACGATCTCATTGACAATCACATCCTTGCCGGCAAGGCTTGTGCCTATATAACTGAAGAGATCCTGCAGTTTGAGATCTTTAACCTGGATTTCATCCCAGACTTTTTGGGCCTCCTGATGATTTCCCGGGCCGATGGCAAGCTCACCTTTCAGAAGTGTCTCTTCTGCATCAAACAGAGCCAGGAAGGCACGGTTAAACTTGAGCCCTTCGTTTGAGGTAATACCGATGAGTATAGCCTGGAGAACCTTGTTAAGTTCGCGCGCATCGAGGTAGACACTGTTGATTTTTAAATTGAGATGGTGCAGAAAGAGCGTGCGCAGATTATTCAGCTGCAGCTCTTGCTGAAACATCCGGTTTTCAATGGCAAGTCTTCTTTTCTTTAATGTCTGCGTGACGCTGTGATAGAAGAGCTCGATATTGACCGGTTTGGTTAGATAATCATCAGCGCCTCGCCGCAGACAGTCAAGGGCCACATGAATATCGGTAGTACTCGTTACCATGATAACGCCCAGATCAGGGTAGTTCTCGGTAAGCTCGGAAAGTATTTCTGTGCCGTCCCGGTCCGGAAGGCCTATATCAAGTAGGACGAGTGCAACATGATAGGTGGTGATAAGCTCGAAAAGCTCAGCCGCCGAACGAGCTGGTGTCGAACGTAAGTTATGTTTTTTCAGATAGGCTTGCAGGAGAACGACGATCTCTGGGGAGTCATCTACAATCACTATGATTTCATCATCATCGAGCAGTTTCCCAGAAGCTGGATGTAATATTTCGTCGGATGAGATGAGTTCAACCATAACAATTATGTGGACAGGCAAACAATCTGCTGTAAGGCATGAGGAGGGATTTTCAGAGACTTGCTCTCTTAATGAGAGTCGATATCATACAGCCGCCTCTTCTGCAGGGTATCTGCTTATAGTTTACTGGTTTAGTTGAAAAATAAAAATAAAAATCGTATAACTTGAACGCTTAAGCTGAGTAGAACAAACAATTACCTGAATCCATGACGTCAGCACCATTGCTGTCAGAGCAAGAATTTGAACAAGCAAAAAAAGAGTCTTTCGTATATCCCCTGCCAGCTGCAAATAGGCACAGACTGGCTGTTGATCATTCGTTATCGCCTTGTACCGCAGAGATAGGCTGACTATTCGTGCATACTTTCTTTTCAAGTGACGGGCCGCTGGCAGCAAACCTCGTTGAATATGAATTTCGACCGGATCAGGCCCTAATGGCCCAGGCGGTTGAGGCGTTGCTGGAGGCACCGGAACAAGGTATGCCAGGCCAGCCTCGATATGCCAAGATCCTGCTTGCTGAGGCGGAAACAGGCATTGGCAAAAGTCTTGCCTACCTGGTACCGGCTGTATTGTCTTCTCAGAGGATTGTCGTCTCGACTGCCACCATTAATCTACAGGATCAGCTGATAGAAAAAGAGATTCCTCTTCTTGCTCAGATTCTCAAAGAAGAGATTCCTGCACTCTGTGTCAAGGGCAGACAAAACTATCTCTGCCACTATCGCTGGTATCAGCTGCGCAGCTCTGCTCAATTATCATTCTTTGACAATGACGACTGCGACAGAATCGAGAATTGGCTGGAAACAACAGATACCGGTGATCGCTCAGAACTGGACTGGCTTCCCGACCGCTCGACGTTGTGGCCCAAAATTTCAGCCCACTCGTATCAATGTCTTGGCAATGAATGCCCGGAAGCCTCGCTCTGTTTTATCAACAGACTACGAAAAAAGGCAGGTTCTGCAAGAATTCTGGTGGTTAACCATCACCTCTATTTCTCGGATTTGGTCCTGCGCCAGAGGGGGTATGGGGAATTGCTGCCACGCCATGAGGCGGTAATTTTTGACGAGGCCCATCATCTCGAAAATATCGCTACCACCTTTTTTGGCAGCAGTTTCAGTCAATATCAAATCTATGATCTGGTGAGTGATATTACGCAGCAAGCCTCGGCCGAATTGTCTGTTGACAGCGGTGATCGGTTGATCACTCACGCTCAAGGGCTCAAACAGCGGGCAGAGCATTTCATCTCCTTGTTTCCAGAAGAGCGTGGTCGTTTTAATTTGAGCGAATTTGTCTCAAAGCAGCAAAACTGGCACCAAGAGGTACAGCTCATTGGTGATGCATTGCAGCGGTTGGCAAAAGAGCTGCAGGAGCACAGTCACAAAACTGAAAGCTGGCAAGTCATGGCCGAGCGTGCCCTTGAACTGCAGCAGACACTATTTTTCGTCGGCTTGCCTGAAGACCAATCCCAGCAGAACAAGTATGTGTATTGGTATGAGCGCAGGGAGCGCGCAGTCAGTTTGTCGGCTACTCCGGTTGAAGTGGCCGAGGATCTGAGAAGAACGCTCTACTCCATGATCCCCAGCTGCATTTTAACCTCGGCTACCCTTTCAAGCTCAGGACGTTTTGATTATATTTGTCAGCGGCTGGGGCTTGATGATCAGATTGAGACATTACAATTGAAGTCTCCATTTGATTATCATGATCGAACCCGGTTATATATTCCTGAAGATCGATTCCCCGAACCAGCAGACATACACTATATCTCAGCCCTTGGTGCTCGAGTTGAAGCACTGCTCAGCATCACCCGAGGGCGTGCTCTGGTATTGTTCACCAGCTTCAAGGGAATGGATGCGGTTGCCGATTATCTTGAAGGAAGGCTTGACTATCCCGTTTTGGTCCAGGGGACTGCTTCGAGATCTAAGCTGCTTTCTCGTTTCAGAGAGCAGACTGACTCTGTTCTGCTTGCAGTAGCAAGTTTTTGGGAAGGTGTCGATATTTCTGGTGAATCATTAAGTGCGGTGATCATTGACAAACTGCCCTTTGAGGTGCCGAGTGACCCGGTCGTTCAGGCACGTATGCAGGCGATAAAAGATGATGGCGGCAACCCGTTTTTTGACTTTCAAATACCTCGTGCTGTGTTGACGCTGAGACAGGGGGTGGGCAGACTAATGCGCTCAGCGCGGGATTGTGGTGTGATCTCGATCATGGATATTCGCTTGTTCAGTAAACGATATGGTAAACTGTTTCTCAGGAGTCTGCCCCCATCTCCGGTGATTCGAGACACTGAGGACGTACGTGCCTTTTTTGCCGAGATTGATGCTCACCGGTGAGCTTATGTGGATGTAAGAAACGATATGGATTTGAAACAACGCCTTGCTGAAGAAACGCTAAAAATTGATCGGATCATGCGCGACGATTTAGCCGCCATTACCGATACGCTCGATCCACAGTTGGCAGAAATTCTTGAGTATGGCCTTTTCGCTGGTGGCAAACGGGTCCGGCCTCTGTTAACGATTCTTGCTGCCCGCATGTGTGGCAATGAAGATAACGGCGTATATAATCTGGCAATTGCTTTTGAATATCTGCATGGCGCAACCTTATTTCATGACGACGTCATCGACAGGGCGGATACTCGGCGAGGCCGGCCATCTGTGCAAAAGCAATTTGGTGCGGTTGCTGCGATCCTGGCAGGCGATTTCCTGCACGCTCATTCGATGGCGCTTGTTGGCGAGTTCGCCGGTGTTGATGGCCTCTCTTTGTTTTCACAGGTAACCCGCAGCATGGTGGATGGTGAATTCTTACAGCTACGAAATGCCAGTAATTTTAATCAGTCTGAAGAGGATTATTTCTTGGCAATTTCAGGTAAAACAGCTCTTTTAATTGGAGCCGCCTGTGAACTTGGCGCTCTATTTGCCCGTGCACAGCCCGGTCAGCAATCTGCCTTAAAAACCTATGGAATCAGTCTGGGGTATGCCTTTCAGATCATTGATGATCTGCTTGATTATCAGGGTGATGCGCAACTGACCGGCAAAGGACTTGGCAATGATCTTTGTGAAGGAAAAATGACCTTGCCGCTGATCACTACGATGCAACGAGCAGACGCAGCAGATAAACAGTGGCTGGTAAAGACCCTGGAAAATCAGCTGCAACGGCAACAAAAATTATCTCAAGTAACCTCGATGATTGAGAAATATGATGGTTTTGGTGCTGCACGCAACAAGGCATCAGATATCATCAATAAGGCATTGGACGCACTGAGCAGGCTGAAACAGCAGAGCAACCAGCAGAGCTTTGAAATACTCCATGGGTTGGCACACTATGTGCTTAACCGCAGCAACTGATAGTGAGCGCTAACCTGTCTGAATTATATATCCGTTCTCATATGGCACAAAAAACCAAAAAAAAGACGCCTGTCAAAAAGGCGCGTCCAGCGCCAAAAAGAAAAAAAAAGGCGGGCATAACAGCTCGGATAAACATCGGCAAAGTAGTCGTTTTTTTGCTGTTGATTTCCTTACTGGTATTTTCGGTCGGGGTGGTTGGTTATGTCGTTTTTTTCAGGGTGGTTATAGCGGCTGAACTGCCCTATGAGTCTCAGGGGATTATTTTTGAGGAACCGACGCTTCATGATCATGACCTCCCTCATGAAATCACCGAAGGAGCAGATCGTCACACCACTGCCAAAGTGGCGATCATCATTGATGACATGGGCTATCATCATGATGTCGGTAAAGGAATGCTGGCGCTTGATCTGGATTTGACCTTTTCTTTTTTGCCCCACGCACCGTTTACCAAGGAGTTAGAGGAAGAGGCCTACCAGTCAGGAAAAGCCATTCTCTTGCATTTACCGTTGGAACCAAGGAGCAGTGAATGGGACCCGGGTCAAGGCGCACTCTATCTTGAGGATGATCAACAGACCCATGAACAGATTCTGGATTCAAATCTACTGCAGGTACCTCATGCAACCGGAGTGAACAATCATATGGGGTCGCGTTACACTGAAGATGATTCTGCAATGACAGCGCTTATGGAGATGCTGAAAAAGCGTCAACTGTATTTCATTGACAGTTATACTACTTCTGAAACTCTGGGATATCAGAAAGCCAGGGAGGGAGGTCTTCCAACAGCAAGACGGCAAGTGTTTCTCGACAACGTTCAAGATGCTCGGGCCATCTGTAATCAGATAGAAAAACTGATCAGTATTGCAGCTCTGCAAAGCGGCGCCATTGGTATTGGTCATCCTTACCCGGAAACCCTTGAGGCGCTTTCAACCTGTGCTCCAGCGTTATTATCTCAGGTGAGTCTCGTTGCAGCGGGTGAACTTGTTAATTAGTGGAGAGCAACGATGAGAATCGGCATTATTGGTATCGGTAATCATGGCAGCAGATATGCAAAACATATCGTCCACGACTGCGATGATTTGCAATTAATCGCAGTAGCCCGGCGTTCAGGTGAGGGTGAGCAGCAGGCA
>JABDPQ010000247.1 GCA_013042695.1 Desulfobacterales bacterium
AGAGTTACTGATATATCCCGTTTTGGCCTGTCAATCTCAGAAGTACCCAAGCGACTCGATAAGACTGCTGATATTTACTCGGTTATTTTAGACGGACCAGGTGCCCACTTTAAACTTCTAGCCAGGCCAATCTGGGAAGAGGAAGATGGCGGGACCAAAACAATTGGCGCTCAAATTGAAAACAGTCCCTGGACCTGGACAGAGTACGTCATGCGGCATGAACCCCAAAGGGACGGCAACCGGTTAAAAGGCCCTCACTGAAATAGCAAGTCAGACACTTCTTATTTATTACCTATAATGAGCCTTTTGCAAAATGATGATTTTCGTTCAAAGTCAAGGCATGCGAAAAATTTTTAATGCAGGCATATTATTGATATTCCGAGGATAAAAATTTAAACATAACGTAGAGGTTGAACGAAAAGGGCGTTTTGCAAGTGGCTCATAATGATTGACATCGATCATTATTATATCTCAGGCAGATGATTGCAGCCGGCCCAAGTTCTGCGTAAATTGAGGAGCTGGTTTACAGTCGACCAAAGGTATAGCGAAAGTACGAGGCGCAAATCCCTTCCTGGGCAACCATGCATGGCCCAATAGGATGTCGGGAGGTACAGGATATTCCAAAAGCCGGACAATCGTTCGGGGTTCCGCGTCCTGAAATGATCTCGGAGCAATTGCATTGGATCTGCTCTTCTCTCTCAACAAATCGGATATTAAAACGTTTTATGGCATCGTAAATAGACAGTTCGTCTCTGATGACAAATCCGCTTCCTTCGATACTTCCCAGACCGCGCCAATCTGTTTCTACGGCGAAAAAGACCTCAGAGAGCATTTTCTTGTTAAGGGCAGTCTCTTCACTGTGAGTAATTCCAGCAAATGGATTTTTTCGGCTTGGCTGACCCGATCTGATCTGTTTGACAATTGAGATGAGCCCTCTGAGTATTTCAGGAATTCCAAAGCCGGCAACAGCGCAAGCCAGGTGGTGCCTTCGAGCAAGATCAGCATAAGCCTCTGTATCGGTGATCGCTTCAACATGAGCAGAACAAAGCAAGCCACGAATGTTAAGCTCGGGGTCATTCAGTAAATTATCCAGTGATGGAGGTAGTAAACGGATTGAAGGTATGACACAAAAATTTACGATTCCCTCACGAGCAGCCTCAAGAATAGTTTCGGCAACATCTGGAGCTGCCCCCTCGAATCCAATTGCTGTGAATACGACAATTTTATCAGGAAACTTCCTCGCGAGATCAAGTGCTTCCATGGGGGCATCGACTACTTCAACGAGAGCACCTTTTTTCTTTATGGTTTCAAGAGAATCTCTACTGCCGGGAACACGAAGAAGGTCTTCACAGGTAGCAGTGATAATATCGGGCTGCAGGCCAATTTTAACAAAAGCATCAATATGGCCAGCCGGCATAACACATACTGAACATCCCGGCCCTGAGACAATCTCGAGATTATCAGGTAAAAGATCCTCCAGCCCATATTTAAGCATGGCGCGGGTTTGGGTTCCACAAACCACCATCACTCGAATGGGCCTGTCTACAAGTGACTGAAGTTCTTCAACCAGCAAATCAGGAGTAGCTTGTTCAATGTGCCCTTCGGGACTCTTCATACACGCAACCTCTTTATTCCACTGACAACAATAACGATAATTACAAGGCGCAATGGGATTGTCTCAATGGACGCCAGGTTGAAACCATCATCGTTCTGTTGTGCAAGAGCTGCTAAAACATTAATTCAGAAGAGCAAAGGTACCACCACAAAAAGGAGAGAGCAAGTCAATTAGCCAGAAAGGTACAACTCACAACAGGAATCTTACCAGCTGGCTTAACCGCTTGGACCGATAAATGAGACATAACACGTCATGGTATCTGGGCGGCAAAGCAAAAGGTGGTGATGCAGATTATTAGGCTCAATGGCTCCATGAAAAACGCACATTTTTCACCTGAACTCAATAGCCGTCTGGATTTGCAATCTGCCACTTCCAGCCATCCCTGCACATCTCCTCGAGACCAAATTGAGCTGTCCATCCTAGCTCCTCTGCTGCTTTCGAAGGGTCTGCGTAGCAAGTAGCAATGTCTCCAGGACGGCGAGCTACAAATTGATAGGGGATTTTCCTTCCACTGGCAGTTTCAAACGCCTGGATCATCTCAAGCACTGAGTATCCTCTACCTGTTCCAAGATTGTAGACTACCACTCCCGGATTATCCTGAAGCCTGTCCAATGCCTTGATATGCCCCCTGGCAAGATCAACAACATGAATATAGTCCCTGACGCCGGTTCCATCTGGCGTTGGATAATCATTGCCATAGACAGACAGTCGCTTAAGCTTGCCGATAGCAACCTGGGTAATGTATGGGGTCAGGTTGTTGGGAATGCCGCTTGGATCTTCACCGATTCTTCCGCTTGCATGCGCTCCAACCGGATTAAAATAGCGCAGCAGGGCTATATTAAACTCACGGTTGGCGTGAAAGAGATCTCGCAAAATATCCTCGATCATAAGCTTCGTTCGACCATAGGGATTCGTGCATGATAACGGGAAGTCCTCGGCGATAGGAACTGTTTCAGGATCGCCATATACGGTAGCCGACGAACTGAAGATGAGATTGTTTATGCCAAGCTCTAGCATCACCTCACAGAGAACGATTGTGCCGCTTAAATTATTCCCGTAGTATAGCAGGGGTTTTTCAACCGATTCACCAACTGCTTTCAACCCAGCAAAGTGAACCACCGCATCAACAGGTCTATTAGCAGTCAGAAACACATCTCTCAAACCAGCCTTGTCCCTCAGGTCAACAACAGTAAGCCTGATCTTATTCCCGGTAAGCTCTTCAACGCGCCGCAGTGAATCTACCTTCGAGTTGACCAGATTATCCACAACGGTAATATCGTATCCCAACTCCAAAAGTTCCAAACAGGTATGACTCCCTATATAACCGGCACCACCGGTCACCATCACATGCATAGTACACTTCGCTCCTTTTCTCTGTTTACTCAAATACACAATTGAATTAATTTGCTATTGTACCATACTGACCTATCATACCACAGCTAAGTCTGAGACCAGCCAACAATCAGCCATACTCGTTGATCATATCTCAGACAAGCCAACGTCTGCCGGTGCACTCTTAACAGCCGCTCGTTCAGTGCGCCCGGTTCACCATCGAAGAGCGGTTTTATTTAAAACATGTCGAGGGGAGAGACAATGCCTTACATAAACATCCGTGTGGCCGGAAGCCTAAGCAAAGAACAAAAAGAAAACATCAGTGAAGGGGTAACGGAAGTTGTTGCCAGGGAAGCCGGCAAACCTCCTGAATCAGTTCTCATTTTCATCGATGAGGTAGAACGCGACAACGTCGCCAAAGCCGGAAAGCTGCTCAGCGGCAGCTAAACTGATGAAAGCAGCCGAGCGGGTCAAGGAGCTCTGTGAACTCCTCAATGAGCATGCCCATCGTTACTATGTGCTCGACGATCCATTCATTTCTGATGGCGAATATGATCGACTCTTCCACGAACTGCTGTCCCTTGAAGATGCATACCCAAATCTGATCAGGGCTGATTCGCCAACCAGAAGAGTAGGTGGTTTACCTCTGGACAAATTTGAACAGGCAAAGCATCGTCAACCGATGCTCAGCCTTGAGAATGGATTCACTGATGAGGATCTCAACGAGTTCAGTGATAAACTCAAGCGCTTTCTCACTCACCAGGTAACAACAGGATATTCAGCCGAGCCAAAGCTCGATGGACTGGCTGTTGAGCTCGTCTACCAGCAGGGATACCTGCAACAGGGATCAACCCGAGGTGATGGCTTTACCGGCGAAAATATTACCCGCCAACTCAGAACAATTAATGCCATTCCACTCAAGTTAGTGGGCGTGGCCCCAGAATTGCTTGAAGTTCGCGGAGAAGTTTACATGAAAAAGGATGGTCTTGTTGAGCTGAACAAAAAACAATTGCAAAAGGGACTGCAGCCCTTTGCCAACCCACGCAATGCGGCAGCGGGATCTTTGAGGCAACTTGACCCGGCAATTACCGCAAAAAGGCCATTACGCTTTTTTGCCTATGGTGTTTCCGCCCCTGAGGCAACTGGCTGTAGGACCCAGACACAGCTGCTCGAATATCTCCGTGAGCAAGGCTTCCCGGTTAACCGCCACAATTTGTTTTGCCCCGAGATGAGCAATGTCATTGATCATTTCAAGGCACTTGCTATGCTCCGCCACAAGCTTCCTTACGATATTGACGGCATGGTTGTCAAAGTAGATGAATTTAGCCTGCAGGATCGACTCGGAAATAAATCGAGGGCACCACGTTGGGCAATCGCACGGAAATTCCCAGCGACACAATCCACAACCAAATTGCTCGATGTTGAATTTCAGGTAGGCAGAACTGGTGCTATTACTCCGGTGGCTGTCCTCGAACCGGTCGAAATTGATGGAGCAACCGTAAGCAGGGCAACACTTCATAACCAGGATGAAATTAAACGAAAAGATCTGCACGTTGGTGACTCAGTCCTGGTGCAGCGAGCAGGAGATGTGATCCCAGAGGTCGTTAAAGCACTTACAAACCTCAGAACCGGCAGTGAGTGCCAAATTGCCATGCCAACGCATTGTCCTGCCTGCAATTCACTCTTAACAAAACCTGAGGGTGAAGCAGTAACCCGCTGTGTAAATGGTGTATGTCCGGCACAGCAACTGCGAACCCTGGCGCATTACACGTCAAAAGCAGGTCTTGATATAGAAGGACTCGGGGCAAAATATATTGAACAACTCTTTGATTTGGGGATGATACAAACTATTCCAGATATTTATATGCTGAGGCATGACCTGCTCAAAGATCTCGAGGGTTGGGGCGATAAATCCGCTGACAACGTTCTGGCTGCAATCGAGCAAGCCAAAACGCCGAACTTGTCACAATTTCTCGCAGCCTTGGGAATTCGTTTTATCGGCGAAATATCAGCACAACTGCTCGAACAGCACTTTCGGTCTCTTGCTACATTACAATCTGCAGACAAAGAAGAACTCCTTGATATAGATGGCATCGGGGAACAGGCGGCCGAAAGCCTGATCAACTACTTTCAATCTGAGCCAGTTACCCTCATGCTCGACAAGCTGCATGAACTGGGAGTTAATCCAGCGGCAGCAGAAGTATCAGCCACAGGTCTGCCACTTGAAGGAGCCGTCATTGTCTTTACCGGTACCCTCTTGCAACTTTCCCGAGATGAAGCAAAAAAACTGGTAAAAGATTGTGGAGGTCACATTGCCTCTTCGGTAACAAAGAAGGTTACCCATGTCGTAGCCGGCGAGAAAGCCGGATCAAAATTACGAAAAGCGACAGATTTGGGCAAAATTATTTTATCTGAGGCTGAGTTTTTGTCTCTGACACAAGGAGACAGTATATAGTGAAACCTTTCAGGCAACTTCCGAATCGCTATAGCGTTCACCGTTTGTTTCTATACCATCTGATACGATTTTCTATACCATCTGATACGATTTTGAGAACGCGTTATGCCTAAAGATTCAAAAATGTTCACCAGTGTCTTCAATGATGTACTCGGCCCTATTATGCGTGGCCCATCAAGTTCGCATACTGCCGGCTCCTATCATATTGCCCTTGTCGTCCGCGATTTACTGGGGGGTGAGCCGAAGAAAGTAAACATCAGTTTTGACACCGACGGCTCATATGGAAGCACCTATGTACAACAGGGCGTTGACCAAGCCTTTACCACCGGTTTAATGGGATGGAAACAGACCGATGAGATTTTTACCGCAGCCCTGTCAACCGCAAAAAAGCGAGGGGTAGACATTGATTTTGACGTGACCGGGATTCAGCATGCCGATCATCCAAATTACGTCATTATCGAAGTTGAAGATCAACAAGGTCAGCAACTCAAGGTTGAAGCAAAATCTACGGGCGGCGGCACATTCAAAATAATCAAAGTTGATGATGCCGATGTACTTCTTGGAGGAAAAACTTACGAAACGCTGCTGACAATTGCTAGCGAAGCAAAGTCTACTATCCTCAAATTAGTGCAGAACTCCTTTCCTCAAGCCGTCCTTCGCACGTCGAGCCATAATGGCTCAAAACTATGCATCCAGCTTTCCTCCACATCTATGCTCTTCCTTGACAAATTGACCAAACAGTCTGGTATACAAAAAACCAGACAGGCTAAGCCGGTTTACTATACCCAAAAAAATGAGGCACCTTTCACCTCAGCCGAAGAGATGCTGACATTTGCAGCCGAAAATAATTACACCCTTGGTACTGCTGTCCTTGCATATGAAATGACAGTGCTTGGGCTCAGCGAAGAAGAGGCAATCTCGGAAATGCTACACCGCTATGGTGTGATGAAACGCTCAGTAGCGGACGGGCTGGAAGACGAAAAAGTCAACATGCTGCTTATTGATGCCATGGCGGGCAAGATGATGGACAATGTCAAGGCCAGGCGGGTGGCAATCGGCGGAATTCACTCCAAAGCCGGTGCTGCAGCCATGGCCGCCATGCATACCTGCAACAGTCGTGGCGTTGTCTGTGCGGCACCAACCGGAGGTGCTGCGGGAACCTTGCCCGGTATCCTGACTACTCTTGACGGAGAATATGAAATTTCAGACCGGCAGATGGCGCTGATGATGTTTGCAGCAGGTGGGGTTGGCCTCATTCTGGCCGTGCGTGCCACGTTTGCGGCCGAGGTTGCCGGCTGTCAAGTAGAAATTGGAGCAGCCGGTGCTATGGGATCTGCAGCTGTTGTTGAGTTTGCTGGAGGAACAGCCCGGCAGGCCTGCGATGCAGCTGCAATTTCATTTCAAAATACCATGGGGATGGTCTGTGACCTGGTTCAGGGCATGTGTGAATTACCCTGCCATACCCGAAATGCAATTGCTGCATCCAGTGCATTTACCAATGCCGACATGGTAATGGGCGGATACATCAACCATATCAACCTGGATGAAACCATCGACGCGGTCTACTCAAGCGGCCTGCTGCTTCCTAGTGAACTGCGCTGCACAGCCCGGGGAGGCTTGGCGATTGCTCCATCAGCACTGGCACTAGCCAAAACAAAGCACCAAAAAGCCTGAAATATAAGTAATAAATAGTTTAACTCACCTATCTCATATTTTTACAAACGCTATGACTAAACTACGAATTTTATCAGGGAAACAAATCCGTCGATCCGTCAATATGAGAGATATTGTTGACGCTATGGAGATGGCATTCATCGAATTATCATTGGGCTCTGCGAAAATGCCGATACGAACACAGATTCCAATTACTGAACCGAAGGGCACTGTTCTTTTCATGCCGAGTTATATGAAAGTAACCGAAATGATCGGCATAAAAACCGTCACCCTCTTTGAAGACAATCGTCAGAACGACATTCCCTATATACAGGGAATGGTCTGCCTGTTCGATGGCAACAACGGCACGCCAAGGGCAGTTTTGGATGGCATGACAATAACTGCCCTGCGTACCGGCGCAGCCTCGGGACTCGCCACCATGCTTCTCGCACACAGCGATACTTCAAACTGCACAATCTTCGGCGCAGGAGTTCAAGGAAGGACCCAACTGGAGGCAGTCTGCGCGGTTCGTGGCATAAAAAAGGCTGTTATTTTTGATACCTCCCCTGCTGCCTCAGTAGCGTTTGCCAAAGAGATGAGTAAAGCGCTGGATATTGAGGTGAGCGTCGCAAAAACATCAAAAGAGGCACTTAAAGAAGCGGATGTTATCTGTTGTGCAACAATTTCGCAGACGCCGATATTCGATGACAATGATCTGCCTGCTGGAGTACACATCAATGCAGTCGGCTCTTACAAGCCCCATGTCCAGGAGGTCCCCGAAGAGACGATACTGCGCTCGCGTCTCTATGTTGACCATCGCCAATCTGTGCTCGAAGAAACCGGTGATCTGATTATTCCGATGCATAAAGGGCTGATGACAGAAGAACATATCGTCGCAGAAATCGGCGAAGTAGCAGCGGGAAAAGCACCGGCACGTACCACCGATGATGAAATCACTTTTTTCAAGTCTGTCGGTGTTGCCTTACAGGACCTGGCTGCAGCAGCAATTGTATTGAAAAGGGCGGAAGATCTGGATATTGGAACTGTCGTAGAACTCTAGCGGTCGCTAGAGGATACAACAGGTATTCTCTACTGCCCTGATCCTCATGACCCTAAATGAATGTATCACCTTTCTTGCCAGCGCTCTGCGGATTAGTTCTGCTCCGATTTCGATTTGTATTGAGTTCTTGACCGTAACCATGTTGACTCTGGCCGGCATTGTTTTTGAGGCATGGGTGTCAATGGTTGAATCAATCTTACCGTGCAGGCCTATTGCCACTTGCTGTTTCTTGGCCTGAATAGTATTGTTCATAATGGCCCTTCTTTACTGATATTATTGGATAAGTTAGCAAACCTAATAGATCAGAAGCGCAAGAGCTGTTCATTTTTATTATTGTAATTTCAATATCTTATTTTAATTTTATGATAACGCAAAAAGTTCAGTAATCTAACATGTGAATTATGAGATGAAAAGGTTTAGCAAGCAACTGTTGACATTCATGTTGATTAGTATAGCTCTATCAGCAGCATTTTATATTTTTTTACAAAGTCGGGCAGTGGTTGATTTATCCCTCTCTACTAACGCTGCAACTACGCTTAAGATTTATTGGGCAAGTTCAAAGGGACATTTTTCAGAACAGCAATCTAACAAAGCATACCTGCATCCTGGTAAAACCCAGTATAGCCTCCGCATCGGCAACATTGCAGATATTGAAAAAATTCGCATCGATACATCAGATCACAGACCTGCGGAGCTTATACTCAAACGCGTGAGAATAGGCCAACCCGGATATGAAACTCTGGATTTCCAATCTGAGAAGGACTTTGCACATTTTCAGGTAGGTGGCGGGATAAGAGAAATTGCCATTGATCAAGATGGTCTGCATGTAACACCTGACACCCAGGACCCTCAATTGCTTTTACAAATTCCTCAGCAAGTCTCTAGTCGCCCGTATCTTTCGCTGTCAGTCAAATATCTTTCGCTGTCAATCAAATATATTATTATTCTGCTCCTGGTTGGACTGGTTTTACTGTTGTTTGATGTTGGGATCACTGATTATGAATTTGTTCCATACCTTATCCTCTTTGTTCTCGCCCTGGTCACGGTGATGGCCGTTATCACCAAAAACAACCGGCACCCAGATGAATATGTACATGTGGCTGCTGCACAATACTATCGGGATCATATTGCACCGCCCCCAATTGGCTCTCAAGCAATAAAAAACTCATACAGCGTCTATGGTTTCTCACGATTACATCAGGGTGAAATGGCGTATTTCGTTGCAGGGAAATATTTGCAATTGCTTGAACCTCTTCACATTAATAAATACCAGGCTGCTCGATCATTTAATATAATGTTATTATTTGTGTTATTTGTCTTGAGTCTGAAACGAACAGAGTTTAGAATTTTTATGTTGCCGGTTCTGATGTCACCACAAGTTTGGTATATTTTCAGCTATTTTAATTCTGATGCATTTGCTTTGTTTGTTTCACTGCTCATGTGTTACTTAGTGGCAAATCCCAAATCGATATTCCATCAATACATCAATAATGGTTTTGGGGGTAAGGATTGGTTTTATCTGCTTGTTTTAAGTGGTCTTTTCGCCTGCCTGCTTCTCATTAAAAAGAATTTCTTCTTTTTGGATCTGTTTCTATTTCTTTATTTCATCTGGGCGGTGCTTTTCAAAGTAATCCAAATTAACAGAGCGGTCATTATTCGGCTTGGGTTTGTGATTATAGCTGGCGTCAGTGTGTTTCTAACCTACTGGGGTGCTGATTATATGGTCAACAATTTTGATCGTCAGCAAAGACTTGAAATGGCCCAAGAAGAATTTGCTCGAAAAGAATTTAAGCCAAGCACTCCAATCGAGCAAAAGCGCACCTCTTTAAGTTTGAAAGATAGAGGAGTGTCTCTAAAAGAGATGGTTGTTGACAAAAGGTCCATTGAGAATATCTTCAGGTCTTCGTTTGGCAGCTATGGCTATAGAGCAATGACAGCTTCAAATATCTACTATGAGTTTTTATTGATAAATATAATATTGCTGACAATTGTTGTTGGGAGCTCAATTGTGTTTAGGGGGGGATCTTCGACAACAACATTGTTAGGGATAGTCGTTTTAGTCAATCTAGCAATGATTTCAGCTGTAGTCCACCATGCATGGAGTGTTGATTATCAACTCCAGGGCAGATATCTGTTACCAGCAATTGGTATGATAGCTGTTTTACTGCACCATTCACATCGCCTTATTCCGCAAGCATTGTTTAATACGCTATTTGGTTCAATGTATCTGTTGTCCGTTTATAGTTTCATATCTATCGGTTTGAATGAAATTGAAAAATATAGTGGCTAAAATCAAATGGGTTAATTTTTCTCTGACTTCTCCGAAAAACCATCCCTCTTATTTTGGATGCTATACGGTTTTACTTACGTGCTTTTCTTGAAAAAGAATGGAGCCGACGATGAGAAAAAGCCCGACAAAGGTGGCGGGGTGGATCTCTTCTCCTATGATCACCCTGAGAAACAGTAAAGAAAGAAAAGGGGAAATATATATCAGATTGCCGATTTTTGCTGCTGAGCTGCTGAGTTGCAGGGCCGTCAGCCAGAGCACAAAGGTAATCCCCATTTCAAAGAGTCCGATATAGACAAGCGGCAGGAAGGCTTGTGTTTCAGGGATCTGAATACCTCCAAAGACAGCACTGAAAATAACGGCATACAACAATCCAAAACAAAAGCCAACAAAGAGCTTCATTACCGGATCTAGCCTATCTCTGGCGTTGAGCAGCCAAAACGTTGCCCATACAAGTGTAGAACCAAAGGCAAGTATAATTCCGACCTTGCTGACATCTCCAAAACTTGCAAACTGCCCCTTTGTGGCAATGACCAGGGCACCAATAAAACTGATAATAATGGCAATAAGCTGTGCTTGGCTCAGCTTCTGTTTCAGTATGGGGACTGATAGCACGGTCAGTGCCAGAGGCCAGCCGTAATTAATTGACATGGCAATTTGGCCAGGCAATAGCGAATACGCCTTAAAAAGCACGATATAATATAAAAACGGGTTAAGCAAGCCAAGCAGTGCGGCTGCACCAATTTGTCTAGGCCCAATAGTGAAGAGCAGGCTCATCTTACCCTGCAGGAAGAGAATGACGAACAGCGCGATTGCGGAAACCAGGACCGAATAAAAGAGTAAGATATGGGGAGTGACGTACTGTAAAGCTATTTTGAATGCAGAGGCGGCCGTACCCCAGAAGGTTACGGCAAACAAGGTAAAAATATACGCTTTTGTCTGTTTTTGCATAGGCTATCCATGTATCTTGTCCGGTATGTTCAAGATAGCCTGAGGTTCATTCACCAAGATATGCTTTTACTATGCTTTCATCCTGCTGCAATGTTTTGGCGTCTCCCTTGATCACTATCTCACCAGTTTCGATAACATAACCATGATCCGCGAGTTTCAGCGCAACTTTTGCGTTCTGCTCAACGAGAAGAATGGTCACACCTTCTTTATTCAGTCGAAGAATAATTTTCATAATCTCCTGGACCATGAAAGGAGCAAGCCCCATTGAAGGCTCGTCTAGAAGCAGAAGCGTGGGATTCGTCATCATCGAACGTCCGATGGCCAGCATCTGCTGTTCTCCACCGGAGAGGAAGGCAGAATCACGATTTCTGCGTTCTTCTAATAAAGGGAAAATTTCGAAAACATGATCCATCCGCCGTTTTCGTTCAATGTCATCTTTGAGGGTAAAAGATCCGAGCTCAAGATTTTCGGCAATGGTCATTCCCTTAAAGATTTTTCTGCCTTCAGGAACATGGATGAGTCCCATCTCGACGATGTCATGAGCAGGTCTTTTGGTAACATCTTCTCCCATAAAATGTATACTTCCAGAGCTTGCACGAATGAGTCCTGAAATCGTTCTCAAGGTAGTACTTTTACCAGCCCCATTTGCACCAAGAAGGGTTACAATTTCTCCTTCCTCAACAGCCAAGGAGATACCGCGAAGCGCATGAATCTTACCATAGTGTGTTTCAAGATTATTAATCTCAAGAATCTTATTGCTCATGCGACCTCTTCCTCTTCTTTACCAAGATAAGCTTCTATAACTTTTTGATTATTCTGTACTTCCTCAGCATTTCCTTGAGCTATTTTCTGTCCATAGTCGATAACGGTTATCCTCTCGGATACCTTCATAACAAGACCCATATCGTGCTCAATGAGGAGAATAGTGATACCGAGCTCATCGCGGATACGTTTTATGAGTTGGATCAGTTGCTGCTTTTCATCATAATTGAGTCCTGCAGCAGGCTCATCAAACAAAAGGATTTTGGGCTGAGTGGCCAGCGCCCTGGCCCACTCAACTCTTCTCTGGTGACCATAGGCAAGATTGGAGGCTACCCGGTTTTTTTCGTCAAGAATACCAACAAAATCAAGGCATTTTTCGCAGAATTCGGTAACTGTGGCCTCTTCTGCCTGCTGGGAAGCGGTTCTCAAGACGGAACCAATAGGTCCTGCTGAAGTACGGCAGTGCATACCTGACATGACGTTCTCTAAAACGGTCATGCTTTTAAAAAGTCTGAGGTTCTGGAAGGTCCTTGCCATACCGTGCTGGGTGATTTTATGCGGTTTCTTCCGGGTAATGTCCTGTTGTGCGAAAACGATTTTACCGTCGGTGGGTTTGTAGAAACCGGTGAGACAGTTGAAGACGGAGGTTTTTCCTGCACCATTGGGTCCAATAAGACTGGCAATGCTGCCTTCTTCAACGGTGAAACTCAGATCTTTGATAACATGAAGTCCACCAAAACTCAGAAAGAGATTTTCAACTTCTAGTAAGGCCATAGAATTAGTTCCGTCATTGTTGTTATGCATCACACTAAGATTTTTTAGCCGGCCATATGCCCTCTGGTCTATAGAGCATGATTATCAGCATGACGATGGCAAAAACCAGCATACGCATGGAGCCAATCTCCCGGAATACTTCGGGGAAGAGCACCAGTGCGAATGCACCAATGATAACACCAGGAATCTTACCCATGCCGCCAAGTACTACTCCAAGAAGAATCATTACAGACTGCTGGAACATAAATGTTTCAGGAGAAATTGCTGTCATCTTGGCAGCAAAGAAGCACCCGGCAACGCCACCAAAGATTGCTCCAATAACATAGGCGTATAACTTCACCGCCACCCTGTTAATGCCCATAGCCTCAGCTGCGTCTTCATCTTCTCGAACATATTGCCAGGCTCTGCCCATCCGGGAATGCTGAAGTCTGTAGCTCACAAAGCCGGCAATAATCGCTAGAATAAGGAATACATAGTAGAAATGAACAATCTGATTTAATTGAAAACCGAAAATACTCGGCCTTTCAATGCCAATGAGCCCACTGGCTCCACCGGTAATTTCAAGGTTTCTGGCTATTATTCTGACAATTTCTCCAAATCCCAGCGTGACAATAGCCAGATAATCACTGCGCAGTCTCAAGGTCGGTCCACCAATAATACAACCGGAACAGGCTGAGAAACAGACAGCAACGGGAATGGTAAGCCAGAAATTGACCCCAAATTCGGAGGTCAGGATACCTGTTGTGTATGCCCCAACCGCAAAAAAGGCAGCGTACCCCAAATCAAGTAATCCCGCATAACCAACAACAATATTCAACCCGAGACAGAGAACCACATAGAACCAGACATTTGTTAGGACCTCGAGGCCATAGTTGTTTGATATCAAGGGTATAAGTAGAGCAATCGCCGCCAGCGCCAGAAGAATTAACAGACGATTTTTCTGATGCTGCAGCCAGCCACTCAGGCCATCTGGATTTTCTTGGCCACTCTTGTCCATTGAGGTTGTCTGTAATTGATTTGCCATGGCTTACATCCTCTCTATTTCTGTTTTACCAAGAATACCGGTAGGTTTAAAAACGAGAAGGAGGATGAGAATGCCAAAGGAAAAAACATCCTTCCACTCGGTACCAATAAATGGGATCTGAGTACCGAAGGATTCCAGAAGGCCAAGGAGCAGTCCACCAAGCATTGCTCCTGGAATTGAGCCAATTCCGCCGATGACAGCTGCAGTAAATGCCTTAAGGCCAATGACAAAGCCCATGAAAAAATGGATACTACCGTAATACGTACCAGCCATGATACCGGCTGCGGCTGCAAGAGAGGTGCCGATGAAAAAGGTCAGGGCAATAATCTTGTTTACATTTATTCCCATGAGCCTGCAGGCGTCCTTATCGATGGCAATTGCCCGCATAGCCTTACCATAAAGGGTCTTGTGAACAAAAAGGTAAAGGACTACCATCAGAATAATAGAGGCACCGACAAGGATCATCTGCGTATTAGTGATAAACACATTACCCAGTTCTAAGCCCTCGTAACTGAGATCGGTAGGAAAGGCCAAGTATTGACCGTCCGTTATTGCCATCACTGAATTGTAAAGGACCATGGAGACCGCCAGAGCCGTAATCAGGATGGAAAGTCTGGGGGCAGAAAGCATCGGCACATAGGCTACTCGTTGTATCAATACACCCAAGAGACCGACGGCAATCATACTTAAAACCATACTGCAGAGAATACCCGCCCAACTATTACCGATAAAGGCACTGAGGAAAGACAAAACGACAAAACCGACGAATGCGCCAAACATATAGAGATCGCCGTGGGCAAAATTCAGAAGCTTTATGATACCGTATACCATGGTGTATCCCAGGGCAACGAGAGCATAAAATGAGCCCAGTATCAAACCGTTAGCGAGCTGCTGTAAGAGAATGTCCTGGATTGACATAACAAATCCATTAGGAGAGGATGAGTGCCTTGGCTGTAAAGCCCGGCTTGAGTCAACAAGCCGGGCTGCAGAGATATATAAGTGAACAGCGGGTTCTATTTATACAGAGCCCACTTTCCGCCTTTTGCTACGAGCGTGACAAAGTTACTTCTGGCAAGGGTGTTTTTATCCGTAAAAGTAATGGGTCCGGCAATGCCGGTAAAATCCTTGGTTGCCGCCAGTGCTTTGATAATAGCTGCTGAGTCTGTGGAACCTGCACGTTTGATAGCATCGGCAAGAAGCTTCATGCCGTCATATGACAGAGCGGCATATGCATCAGGATCCTGGTTGTAGGTTGCCTTGTAATTTGCATGAAAATCCTTCGCTTCTGGCAGATATTCTACCGTAGGATTGGAGAAGCAGAAAACACCTTCGGCTGCTTTGCCTGCAATTTCAAGAAGTTTTGGTGAGTTAGAGCCATCACCAACGGCGATAAGATTACGATAGCCGCCCTGACGAAGTTGCTTGATTACCAGAGAACCATCGGCATAGTAAGCTGTCCAGAAAACTGCATCCGGTGCCTTGGATTTAATTCGGGTAACCAGAGC